>JBHIDS010000090.1:0-9308 GCA_046760205.1 Candidatus Methanofastidiosia archaeon | reverse complement strand
GTACAAAAAAATTTGTACTTTACAAAAGTAAAATTCAATATATATTGAACTTATTAATTCCCGAGCGTTGATAAAGTGAGGACTACTAACAAATTTTTCACAAAATATTTTCTGACTTTTTGAAAAATAAGCTCTTAGAGATGGCAGTTGTCGAATAAATCACAATGACGTAGGAGAATAGTAGTTCAATTTCATCAAACAAAGTCCTATAAAAGGCAGAGTTTTTTGGAATAGTCAGAAATTTGAAGAATTCACGAAAATTTTCAAAAATTTTTGGGATTGCCAAGTTTAAGGATATTGATTGTAAAGCATGGGATTATGGTTCAAACCACAGCCCCTTTTAAAGAGCTTCCACAATCACAAGTTCTCTCTTCAGGCATCAACTCTATGGTTCTAATGAAGAGTTTTCTCAGACTCTCCATGTTCTTTTCCATGATCTCTGAAACTTCAATATGAGTGAGCTTTTGTTTTGAGATTCCACATGCCCAGTTAGTCACTGTTGCTACTGTAGCATAGCAGATCTCAGCCTCTCTTGCAAGCACGACTTCAGGGACGTTGGTCATTCCCACCAAATCCCCTCCAAGCCTTTTAAACATCTCAATCTCTTTCGGAGTTTCAAATCTTGGTCCTTCTGTGCAAACATAAGTTCCATTTTCATGAATCTTCGTTCCCAACTCTTTTGAGGCTTTGAGAATGGTTTTTCTAATTTCTGGGCAGTAGGGTTCTCGAAGGTCTATGTGGATGACCTTGTTTTCAAAGAGGGTTAAAGGCCTTACTTTGGTGAAGTCTATGAACTGATCCAGAAGAACAAAATCTGAAGGTTTCATTTGGGGGTTCAAAGACCCTACTGCAGAGGATGCAAGAATTCTCTCAACTTTAAGGTTTTTCAACGCTAAAAGGTTTGCCCTATAGTTTATCTTATGGGGAGGTATTGAGTGTTTCTCTCCATGCCTTGGAAGAAAAAATACTTCTTTTGATCTAAAAAAACCAACCTTGAGTTTTACCTTCCCATAGAGAGTTTCTACCTCTTTTTCTTTGACTCTTTTAAAGATTGGATGATAAATTCCAGTGCCCCCAATGAGGGCAACTCTACGGTTCACTAACACCAGCCCAGTATATAACTATTCCTTTTTCCTTTTGAATCTCGAAAGGAATGGAGCGCATGGTGTGCTTGGTTTCCCTCATCTTTCTCACTCGAAAGCTTCTCTTCAAATCCAATCCCTTTTCCTCAAGTTTTAGAACGATGACACCTCTGGACACGAACTCTTCCAACCCATACCTAGAGAGTCTGTCGTCAGTTATACTCTCCGTTGTTATGAGAGAGGTTACCCCTATTTCAAGTAGAAGGGAGGAAAGTCGAAAGATGGTTTTTCTTATTTGGCTTGGATCAGTGATTCTAAGCTCTAAGGCTGGAATTGAATCTATCACAACCCTCTTTGCATTTATCTTTTTGGTGGCTCTGTAGATCTCTGTAACCAAAGAATCAATGTCAAAACCCTTTGGCATGGTGTATCTCTCAGTGGTATGAAGTCCTGAACGGGTGCTTGCAGCATCTATTATGATGAGTTTTTCCTCATCCTCAAATTTCTTTATGTCCCACCCAAGGCTCAACATCTCTTTTCTCAAATCCTCTGGTCTCTCCTCAAGAGTGACATAGATGCCAGGCTCATTATACTCAGCAATACCTCTGTATATGAACTGGGCACAGAATACGGTTTTGCCAGTTCCGCTGGCTCCAGTTATCAAAACATTGGTACCCTCAGGATAGCCACCTCCAATTATCTCATCGAATCCTTCGATACCAGACTTCAACCTTCCCATGAGATCACCTTCATCTTGAGTTGAGAGGCGTTTTTAGCTTAAATATGTTTCGATTAATTTTTCAAATTACTTGTAATTTTTACAAACCTTTAAAAATGTTTGGGTAGAGAGATGTTATGGATCGACTCGATTTAAGGATTTTGAAGCTGCTCTCTGAGGACTCAAGGGTAAAAACCACCAAGCTCTCAAGGATTTTGAAAAAGCCCAACTCCACCATTGACTTTAGGATTAAGAGAATGGTAAGGGAGGGAATCATTGAAAGGTTCACAGTTCTTTTAAACCAGAAGAGGATTAAACCTCACTCTCTTGCCCTGTGTGAGGTGAAGGTGGAGAAACCTTTTTTTGAGGAGAACTTTAGGGAGGTTTTGGAGAATGTGGGTGAGAAACTCTCAAAGCATAAGGAAGTGGCTCTCTTGGGAACCATTGGGGAAGGGAGGATAATCCTTATTCTTTGCTGTAAAGACTTGATGGATCTCAACACCTTTGTTTCAGAGATAATCAAAAAGACTCCTTTCATTGAAGCTGTAAATACTAAAATTTTTTTAGAGATTTACAAGAGCAATCTCATCTATTAAAAAAACTCGACGCTCCTCGCAGCTCCAATGGCAGTGGCAAACTCTGCGTACTTGGGTACTATGAAGTTTCTGTCAAAGAGTCCCTTGGTTTCCCTCACCCTCTCTACTATTCTTTTTACTCTAACCAATTTTCCTGTCAAGACTATGTCTTTGTGGTTGGAAGCCTTGGCTGCAGTGACACTGAGAGAAACTATTATCTCTACTATCATGTTTATTATGGCAAGTGCCTTGTCAGAGTCCTCTGCATCAGAGTTTGTTTTTCCAAAGTTTGAGGCTGTGGCATCTGCAGGCAGATCTCCAACAGGACCTCCAGCTATGTCTCCTACAGTCAAATCTATCTTTTTGAGATTTCCCTTTTTTGCGAGGTTCTCCAAGGTGGAGAGCTTACTTATGTGTAGGATATGTTTTGAGAGTCCTAAAAGGGTTCCCCCCCCAACTCCAGTTCCAGAGACGTGCTCAATTTCAGAGTCTTTGACAGAAACCATGGCCGTTCCAGTTCCCATGGAGACCACCAAGGCATTCTTAAGGTTTGCAAGGGTTGTGCCCCCAATGCCTATGGCTGTTATCTCGTCTATCTTTTTTAAAGGAATTCCCAAAAGAATGTTATTTAGGAATCTTGAACCTCCACCAGAGGCTGCAATCCTCTCAACGTCAGAAAGAGAGATGTTTAAAGAATTTATGAGCTTACCCAAGGCTCCTGAAGCTGCAGCTATTGGATCTGAGGCTTCCACAGTTATCAATCTTAAGATGTTTCTATCCTCTATAGCCACTGCATCTGTGGTAGAGCCCCCAATGTCTATGCCTACTATCATGTTTTTTTTTACTTTCTTATGCTTTTAAGTCTTTTTCTTGTAAAAGAAATATGAAAGTGCAAAGAGTGCAACGAAAATGAGTATCAAAATCTTGGAGATTGCAAATCTGTCAAAACCTGCAACCACAAAGGCGGAAACTGTGAATCCTGCAATTCCCTCTCCACCCATAAGACCTGCAGAAGCCAAAAGCCCTGAGTAGTAGAGATGTTTAAAGTTTCTGTCTACAAAGTAGCGAATTATCCCTCCAAGAGCTAGGGGAATACTCAAGGCAAGACCAAGAAACATTCCAATTCCAAAAGCCATGGCAGAAAATGGGAGAGATTTTTTGGTGAATTTCTGTAATACTTCAAAGATGAATGCCAAAAGAAAGCCTGCAAGGAAAGCGTTGGGGTAGGCAAACCCAAAGATAGAGCCTGCCACCAGCTGCGCCTGTGGTGCTGGCATCTCTTGGGTGAACATAACATCCGAGAAACCTTTCAAGATTATCTCCAAAACTATTGGAGCTGTGATTCCAGCAAATATGGCACAGAGCAAATCCACCTTTACAATGTCCTTAGGCCTCGTACCAATTATCTTTGCAGTTTTATAGTCTTGCCCAATGTCTCCACTTAGAGCGCAAGCCACAGAAACGAAGCAAACTACAAGGAATGCTGGAAGATATGAGAGCTTTAAATTCAAAATTGAGTAAATTCCCAAGCAAAGCAATCCCACCATTATTCCAAACTGCTCCAAGGGATCTATGTTGGTCTCCCCCGTCATCCTTGCGGCAACCGTTGCCATTATCCAAACTCCCAAAACACTCAGGATAGATGCCAAGAAAGGAATTCCAGCTACAAAAAGGATACCCATGACAATCAACGAGATTAGAGGGGTGTACCTCATGTACCAGGGAGCCTCGCCCCATTTAAAGAGGGGAGCAAATATGCTCTTGATTCTGGGAACGACATAGGCTACAAAGAATCCAATACCAGACCCTAAAACTATACCCATTCCCAAATTCTGAGTGAGAGAAATGGCAGAAGATGCCTCCCAACTTTTTATATTAATCAGAAGTGGAATTATCAAAACCCAGCCTACAAGAGAACCAAGAAACCATGAGTTTACAGATGCCTTTGGGCCCAAGATATAACCAACACCCACTGCAAGAGGCATTGGGTATAGATAGAGAAAGATTCCGAGAGAAAATAGGAAAGAGAGGGGAATTGCTGCTGGAATTCCGTAAAAGTAGGAAGAGTCTCTCAGAAGGGCAAAGATACCAGCAATTAGTCCTACAAACAGAACTAAAAATGCATGAGTCCCTCCTTCAAGCTCTGCCTTTAAAACCTCAGCTCCAGCTGCCCCCGAAGGATAGGGAAGATTCTCCTCGTCCACAAAGGTTCTTCTCAGAGGAATTGAGAGCAAAACTCCTAAAATTCCCCCAGTCACACAGATCAAGGTAAGGACTGGAAAGGAGGGAAGATTTATATCTATTCCCTGATTTTTCAGAAAGATTATTCCAGGAATTGTGAAAACAACTCCAGATGCCAAAAGACCTCCAATGGTGCCTCCAGCCTGTGCCACATTTATCTCGTGAGCATTGGTGTTCGAGAGTACTTTTAAGATTGCTCCAGAGACTATCACAGAGAATATGATGGGCCAGGGAAGAGCTCCAAGTTTCAATGCAATGTAGGAGGAGGTTGCCACCAAGAAAAGGGTCAGGACAATGGCTATGAGAGCAGCTCTCATTGTAAATCCTGAGCCACCTTCTTCTTCTACAAACTTCATCGAATCACTTTCAACTCTCCTAATATAAATTTTTTGTAAAAAGTATATAGAGGCAGATAACATTCTATAGATTCTATATAGATTTTTGCCTTTCCAATCTAACCATCCCCAAGATATCGATTCTTGTGATGATGCCAAGAGGTTTTGCTTTTTCCTCTACCACAACTGCAGAGTTGTTCTTCAAGAGTGAGAGAACCGATTCCAAGCTTTCCTTTGGAGATACACTTGGAAATGGATCATCCATCAGTTCATAAACTCTCTTTTCCCCGTACTTTTTCACATCCCCAAAATCTATCTTTTTAATAAGAGACTTTTCAGAGACGCTGCCCACAGTCCTCTCCCCCTTGATGACAACTAACTGGGAAATATCGTGTTCAGACATCAGTTTTATTGCATTTTCAACTCTATCATAGGGATGCACCCAGATTATTGGGGTTTTCATGACATCTTTTGCCTTTTTCATGTCATTCCTAAAACCATCCAAAACCTGGGAGACTCTCTCCAAGGTTGAGAGTTTTGGGTCCAACTTCCCACTCTCCAACTTTGCGATGTAAGCCTGTGTAACGCCAGCTCTTTCTGCAAGTTCCCTCTGTGTGATAGAAAGCATCTTTCTCAACCTCTTTATCTCTCTGCGATTATAACTCATAGTTATATTATTACCGAAAAATATAAATACTTTTCGTTTGGTGTGGAGATTATGAAGAAATATCTTTTTACCTCAGAATCTGTTACAGAAGGACATCCTGACAAGGTTGCAGATCAGATTTCAGATGCAATTTTGGATGCAATAATAGAAAAAGATCCTCCAGCAAGGGTGGCTTGCGAGGCTCTTCTTACCACTGGACTTGCCTTTGTGACAGGTGAGATTACAACGAAAGCCTACGTGGACATTCCAAAGATAGTTAGACGAACCATAAAAGACATAGGATACTTAAGGCCAAGGTATGGTTTTGGTTTTGAGACTTGTGCAGTCGTCACTTCCATAGATGAGCAATCCCCAGACATAGCGGTTGGTGTAAATGCCACTGAGGAAAAAGAACAGGGAGCAGGAGATCAAGGAATAATGTTTGGTTATGCCACAACAGAGACAGAAGAGCTCATGCCCTATCCCATAATGACTGCCCACAAGTTAGCTATGAGGCTTGCAGAGGTTAGAAAGAAGTGGATTCTCCCATACTTAAGACCCGATGGAAAGACCCAGGTAACCGTGCAGTACAATGGAGGAAAAGTAGAGAGAGTGGATTGTGTGGTCATTGCAGCCCAGCACTCCCCAAAGGTGGAAGATGAGAAGTTGAGAAGAGAGATAACTGAGGAAGTGATAGGAAAGGTGATTTCAAAAGAGTTTTTGGACGATGAAACCAAGTACTACATAAATGCCACTGGGAGGTTTGTCCTGGGAGGTCCTCAGGCTGACTGTGGACTCACAGGAAGAAAGATAATCTGTGACACCTACGGCGGTGTGGGCTCTCATGGTGGAGGATGTTTTTCTGGAAAGGATCCTTCCAAAGTGGATCGCTCTGGGTCCTACATGGCTCGCTACGTTGCAAAAAACATAGTGGCTGCGGGATTGGCTGATCGCTGTGAAGTGCAGATTGCATACGTTATTGGGATTGCAAAGCCTCTCTCAGTATACATAGATTGTAAGGGAACTGAAAAGATTCCCGAGGAGAAGATTGAAAAGCTTGTGGATGAGCACTTTGACTTTAGACCTGCAAGCATCATAGAAAGACTCGATCTATTAAGGCCAATATACAGAAAGACTGCAGCATATGGACACTTTGGAAGAAAGGATCCAGACTTTACATGGGAAAAAACAGATGTTTCTGAGATTTTGAGAGAAGAGGCAGGACTTTGATGAATATTTTGTTGACAGGTGCTCCAAGGATTGGGAAGACCACCTTGATTCAAAAGGTTGTCAAAAACTTTGATAGCGTGAGTGGTTTTTATACCAAAGAGATTCTGAGAGGTGGGAGAAGAATTGGCTTTAAAATTCAAGATTTTAGAGGAAGGAAGGGAATTCTAGCTCATCTTGATCATAAGAGCAAGTACCGAGTCTCAAAGTATGGTGTTAACTTAAAAGACCTGGAAGAGATCATATCTGGAATAGATCTCTCCAAGGATTTGATCGTAATTGATGAGATTGGAAAGATGGAGTTATTCTCTTTAAGATTTAGAGAGTTTGTGTTGAAAGCTCTAGAAACCAGAAAGGTTTTGGGAACCATTCTTTTGAGAGCAAATCCCTTTTGCGATGAGATCAGAAAGAGGAGAGACACAGAGATCATAGAAGTTACCTTTCAAAATAGGGAAAAGCTGGTTTTTGAGGTTAGAGAAAAACTAAAAAGATAGGCATCAACTCGGCTGAATTCCTCACATTAACAACCTACTTCATCATCAAAAACAAATAGTTCCAGACTTTCGAATCGAAAGATTTAAATATTTCTGTTATTTTATCTCAGATATGAAATTGGGAAATAGAGAAATGAAAAAGAAGCTAACATTTTTGTTTCTATTGGTGATACTATTTGGAAATCCTTTCTACGAAACCAATGCCGAATCTGAAGAAGATTTAAGAAACTATGCGATTTGGGTTGTTACTCTGAATAATAACATTACCCCTTTAGACAATAAATTAGTCAGACAAGCCATGAATTATGCAATAGATAAAGAAGCTATCAAAGAAAAGTATAACTCTCCTGGAGTTGTGGCAACTGGAATAATACCTCCGGGAATGCCAGGTTATAGACCTAATAGAGAAGAATTGTATCCATACAACCCGAGCAAAGCGAAAGAGTTGCTAATTAAAGCTGGATATCCAAATGGTTTCAAGGTGACAATATACAAGGACAGGGAATCTCAAGATGATCTTGTAGACATTGCTGATTATTTGGAACGAATTGGGATTGATGTCGAAATAAATGAAAGATATTCGTGGGATGATATATTCAAAAAGGCAAATGAAAGTGGCAACATTCCTATGTGGAGTTTCATGTGGGTAGCTGATTGGCTGTACCCAGATAATTTCCTAGATAAGCTGTGCAAATCTGGAAATCCAGAAACGAACTATAAGAACGAAGAGATTGATGATCTTTTAGAACAAGCTAAAAAAACTTCGGATAAGGAAAAACAGCTAGAATTATACCAAAAGGCAGAGGATATTTGTGTCGATGATGCACCATACATTTTCTTAATGTTTTGGGGGTACTTTGCAGAAGGTTATATTGAATATGAGAAGAAAATTGGAACTGCAAATAGAGCATTGGAAAAAGGGAAATCTCTGTTAGAAGCAGGAGATATAGAATCTGCAATAGAGAGATTTGAAAGTTCTTTAGGGATTCATAGTAAATTTGACAAAGACAAATCAAGGGAATGTGATTCTCTATTCAAACAAACAATTGAGTCGTATATGCAATTTGGTAATTCTCTATTTGATAACGGAGATTTTGAAAATGCAAAAGGAATATATGAGAATTTGAAAGATTATATAGATGATCATCTTGATTTACTTTACGACGCTAACATTGTGACCAGCTCAATTTTGAATGAGTATGAGAAAATCTGGGATGAAGCTGATTCAAAAATTGAGAAATGTAGTATTGGACTTGATGTCATGAAAACCTATGAGCAAGCAATTAGATTCTATGATTCCGGTTATTACGATGAGGCAAAACCAAGGTTTGAAAAAGCAAAAGAGGTTTTTGAAAGTATAGACAGCAAGGGAATGTACGAGAATGCATCGGATTACATTTTAAAATGTGATTTAGTAAAAGAAGCTCGCACTTTGTTGGAAAAGGGAAAGTCACAATTTGTGTCAGAAGACTACGAAAGTGCAAAGGGAAGTCTTGAAAAAGCCAAAGAAATGTTCCAAGAGATCGGAATGTCTGAAAAAGTTACAGAATGTGATGAATGGTTGCAAAAGATTGAAGAACAAGAGGAACCTGAGGAAGAAGAGAAAGAAGAAGCTGGAATTGGGATTTTGGTTGTTCTGTTCGGGTTAATTTTAATTATTGGATTCTTGAGAAGAAGGTTAGCAAATGATTCCCAACCCCATAATTGAAAATATTATACTTTTCTTCAACTCTCTCAACAACCTTTTATATTCCCCAAAGTCAATTTTATCATGAACCAATCGCATGTTTTGGAAAGTAAATCGAATGGAAATCGAGATGTACATACTGTGTTGAGAAGATCCCTGTTTGAAACAGAAATCAAGACTTCTGGAGAGTAAGAGGATTTTAGATGATCTGAAAGGAATTAAATCCATTTGAAGTATTGAAAAAATAAAAAAATTTGTATCTATTTAGTTTTTTGATGTGACCTTGCAGACTAACAATTTTCT
>JBHIDS010000089.1:0-9400 GCA_046760205.1 Candidatus Methanofastidiosia archaeon | reverse complement strand
AAAGATCTCCAACACCATAACGATACACATGAAAATCTGTCCCAGCATATAAATTACCTTCATAAACTGCTAGTGAATATACCTTCTCGTATCCCAATTGTCCTAAATCTGTCCACGTAGCTCCACCATCATAACGATACACATGACCACCCCCTGACTGTGATTCGTATGTTGCAGCATATAATTTACCATCAAAAACTGCTAATGAAAGCACATAATTAAAATATCCTAATCCTCCCAATTGTCCCACTTCTGTCCATGTAGTCCCACCATCGTAACGAAATACATGACCACGATAACCAAGATAACCTTCCTCCCTATGAAAATAACGTGTCCCAGCATATAATTTTCCATCGTAAACTGCAAATGAGGTTACCTTCTCAACATCTTCCAAATTTCCTACATGTATCCATTTTTTTCTTTCCTCATCATAACGATATACCCAGCTATACGACCCACAGTATAAATTACCAGCGTAAACTACTAACGAAACTTCATCGCCTCTACAACCTCCTACATCTGTCCATTTAGTCCCACCATCATGACGATATACTCCATAATATGTCCCAGCATATAAATCACCATGATAGACTACAAATGAATGCACAACAAAAACATCTCTTAGTTGTCCAATATCTGCCCACACAAAATCAGGATTTATATCCATAACCCTTGTTTCTGTTAGGGTTAAGAAAAGGAATGTGAAAACCAAAAGAGTTTTCAACAGTTTCAATTCACTCTCCTCTTTTATAAATATATGACGTTATTTATAAAGCTTTCGGCACAAAAACCTTTTTAATCTCAACTTCTATCCACTTCATGCTCTTAAAGCTTTCTTACCTTGGAAAATCCTTTCACGGCTATGCCTTCCAGCCTGGGTTGAGAACGGTGGAAGGAGAGTTGAAGAGGGCTCTAAGAGAGCTTTCTTTTTCTGGAAAATTAAAGGTGGCTTCAAGAACAGATCGAGGAGTTTCTGCCCTCTTCAACGTCGTTTTCTTGGATTTTTTAAAGTTTCCTTTAGAGGATTTGTGTAGGGCTTTAAGCTCAAAACTCAAGGATATTTGGATTTATGGGTTCTCAGAAATTGATAGTCTAAAACCTAAAAAAAAGCACTACATCTACTTTTTGCCCTCAGAAAATCATGATCTCTCAAAGATTGAGAAAGCCTGTGAGATTATATCAGGAAGACACGATTTCACCAATTTCTGCATTTTAGAGAAAGGAAAACCTGAAAGAGAGCTTGAAGTTTTTCCAGAATTTCGAGAGGATTTGATTCTTTTGAACTTTTATGCGCGAAGCTTTCTCTGGCAACAAGTGAGGAGAATCTCTCAGGCAATCTCTGAAGTTGGTCTTTTGAGGATGGAGATTTCCGAGATAGAGGATTTGCTCAGTTTAAAGTCTTCAAAGAAACCCTCACCTGCACCCCCAGAGAACCTGCTTTTGTATCATCTTGAGTATGATTTTGAGTTCAAAAATGTAGAGCATGTTTCAAAGATTATGAAAAGAAGGTTTACAGAGGAATTCTACACATCTCTAGTCAAGAAAGCTATTTTTTTGGAGATGGTCAAACGATTGCCATAGTTGGGGGGGGACCAGTTGGGTGTTACCTAGCTTCAAAGCTTCGAGAGAACTATATCCTCTTGGAAGAACATTCTAAAATTGGAGAGCCTGTGAGGTGTGCAGGTCTTGTTTCCGGAAAGCTCTTTAAGATGGGAATCTCCAAGAAATCCATAATCAACAGAATAGATGGAGCTTTGATATTCTTAGGAGATGATCACTTCAGAATAAAAAGAAAGGGCATTGCTTTTGTCATCGATAGAAAATCCTTCGATGAGAGACTCTCTAAGGGTTTGGAAATATCTCTCAATGAAAAGTTCTTGAATTTCAAAAAAAAAGATGAAAAACTTGAGGTTAGGACCTCAAAGAGGAAATTTGAGACGGAAAAGCTTATAGGGTGTGATGGTCCCTTCTCCAAGGTTCGAATGTCCTTTAATTTGAATTTCAAGCTGAGATTCTACAAGGCAGTCCAGTACACGATCAAAGGAGATTTTGAGAAAAACTATATCCAGATGCACCTGAAAAAACCTTTTTTCACCTATCTGATTCCAGAGAACGATGAAGTGGCGAGAATAGGTTGCATCTCTGAAAATCCAAAAAAAGAGCTTGAGAAATTCATCAAAGAGAGAGGTTTTTCTTCAAAAATCTTGAGTAGGTTAGGTGGAGTGATTCCCATAGGTTTTGGAAAAACCGTAGAAGAGAATATCGTTCTCGTTGGGGATGCAGCTTGTCAGGTAAAGCCCATGACTGGAGGAGGACTCTACTTTGGGCTAAAAGCTTCAGAGATTGCAGCAAAGTGTTTGAATGAGAATTCCCTTGAAGAGTATGAGAAAAAGTGGAAAAGAGAGTTTGGTTTTGAGATTAGACTTGGACTTCATTTGAGAAGAATTTATGAGAGAATGCCAGAGAAAGACATCCAAATAGCCTTCAAGATTCTCAAAGAAAATATAGATCTCATAGAAAGATGTGACTTTGACCATCACTCAACAGTTTTAAGAGAATTTCTAGGGAAGAGGGATTTTTTAAAGTTGGTAGGGATGGGAATTAGGAATTGGTTCTAACCAAAACCTTTATTACTCATACTTTTGAGGAAAGTCATGCTCTACATAGGATGTTCTGGATGGAGCTATGAGGATTGGAAGGGAGTTTTCTATCCCAATGAAATAAAGAAAGCAAAGATGCTGGATTTTTATTCAGGGGAATTCAACCTCGTTGAGATAAACTCCACCTTTTATAGAATGCCAAACAAGTATGCTGTTTTAGCATGGGAAAAGAAAGTCTCGAAAGATTTTAGGTTCACTGCAAAGATTCCAAAGGAAATCACACACAAAAGGCTCTTAAAGGATTCTGAGTCGATTTGGAGAGAGTTCTACTCTTTGATGCACCCTCTCATCCAATCAGAAAAGCTCGCATGCTTTTTAATCCAGCTTCCTCCAAAATTCTCCACAGAGTTGGTGCCAAATCTAAGAGAGTTTTTGGAGTTTCTTCCAAAAAGCGTCAATTTCTGTGTTGAGTTTAGACATGAATCTTTCGATGAGGATTTGAGTTACTTAGATATCCTAAGAGAGCAAAACGTTGCCTACTGTATCATGGACTCTCCAAAGATGAAACCAGATGTTAGAACAACCGCAGACTTTGCATACCTTCGATTTCACGGAAGAAATCCAAGATGGACTTATAACTGGCTGTACTCTTTGGATGACCTAAAAGAGTGGATGCCAAAAATTGAGAAAGTGAGAAAGAAAACCAAAAACCAGTACCTCTTTTTCAACAACCATCCAAAAGGTAAAGCCATAAGAAATGCCAGAGAGATGAAGGAACTTTTGGGAATTTCTTACAAGAAGGCAGAGACTCCCCAAGAGAAGCTTGAGAGGTGGTTCTGACTTGCCTTCTCAAACATTCTCATTTTAAATCAGACCAACCTGCAATACTCTTTTTTTTATGTCATTTTCAACCTCTATATCACATTCTATTATCCCTTTTGGTGTCACAGCCTGAAGGTTTTAGGGTTTGAATTTTATAAATTCCTCAGGACTCATAACATCCACAATTTTTTTAGCTATTCTTATGAATTCTTTGTCTCTTGTTATTAAAATTCCTGATTCAATTTTTAATGCAAGGGACAACAAAATTGAATCAAAAGGATCTAAAAATTCCTCAACTTGCAATTGATTTGATTTAAGCAAAACTATTTCGTCTGGAATTAGAATTTGAATATTAGAAACAATATCTGAAATTGCCTCTTCAATAATCTTATTTGAAAATTTCTTCTTCCTTCTAAGAACAAACCTTATCTCAAAAAGGGACAAAAGACTTAAGAATCCCTCAATTTCATTATCTTCAATACTTTTTATGATCCTATGGGGAGCTTTCCATAATTCAAATCCAGTTTTTAGGTTTTCTTCTTTGGTAAGCCAATTTATAATAATATCTGTATCCAGAATTACTTTAGACTTTTTCATAAAGGCTTCCTCTAATTTTCTTAATGTATTCAGCACTACCTATGTCTTTGGGCAAAACTCCTTTGAACTTTCCAAGCCATTTATCTGCAATTTTTTTATTTTTATCAACGTCAAAGAATTTCAATGCCTTTATCGCATCCTTTAAAGTGGAAGACATTTAATCACCAATCTTTCTTCTGTTTTTTGTATAAATAGTTTTCTGAAAAGAAGGTTCTCGTCATCTTCAAAACCTTGGTTTTCTTGCATTATGAGTTTTGCCATTGAAAATTCCAAACCAGAAAAATTTATATATACATAATCACTAAATAGTAGTGAATTACATGGGAAAAGAATCAAATGAAAAAATGAGCAGAAGAAGCTTTCTAAAATTGGGTGGTCTATTTACAGCTGGCATTGGATTTGGCTTAGCTAGACATTAGGGTATCTTCAACTGTCCTCCTGAAGTTGATTTTGATTATGATATAACAGAATCATACAGAAGACCTAAACCTGATTTTGAATATAGAACTCCAGAACGTACTCTTTTATACGTAAATCCAAATTCTGCAGAAGAAATTCTTTTCTCTCCTAAAAGTGTAGAAGATGATTTGAGTTATTCTTGGTTCATCGATTATGAGCCTGTTGCTGAAACTAAGGATTATTCTACCAAATTGAAAGCAGGGGAACATATAGTAAAGCTATCTGCAAAAGAAAGTGATGAAAGATTTGTTGAGCTATTGAATAAGTCTTATGATCCTGATGATGGATTAAATTCTTTACTTAAACTGCTTTTTGGTATCTCTGATAACTTAATGTATGAATGGAATGTTGGTGGTCAGAAGATGAGTAGCGAAAGGGATTATTCTTTAAAGCTATCTTCTGGAGAGCATAAGATTGGGTTAAAGGTTTCAGATGATAGAAAGCAAGGTTATACAGAAAAAGCTGTTACTATACCAGAAGGTTCAGGAAATTTTGCAGTTATGCAGAAGGTTATTGAGGTTGATCATGAGAGTTTGCCTGAATATCCTGTTAGAAAATTGAATGTTAAGGTAAAAGGAATTAGTTATTCAGCTGGCATGCCATCTGATCCATTAATTGAAGATAAAAGAATGCAGGAATCTCTTAAGGTAATCGTTGATGAACTTGATTGTAATGGTATTAAAATTTATGGATGGAATACCCAAACGCTCGATTTTGGTCAAAGAATTATAAAATGTGCAGAATTCGCTCTAGAGTATGGTTTTGACACTATATGTTTAAATTCATTTTATTATAATGAGACAATTGAAGGTACAATAAAAAGATTTTCTAGATTTGCTAGAAATTTAGAATCACTCACTAAAAAATCAGATAATATAGTATTATCAGTGGGGGGTGAACTCACTATAATGTCCATGGGCTGAAGTAATTTTTCAACATTTGAAGAAAGAGCTAAAGACCCAAGAGTAAAAAAAGATCCTGAAAAACTTAATGAATTCTTAATTAAATTAATCAATACCATTCCAAGCAACTTCAATGGAAAAGTAACCTATGCAAGAGGATCATGGGAGCAAGTTGATTGGTCAAAATTAGATTTTGATATTATTGGTTCTGATGAATTTTGGCAATGTAAAGATGAAAAAAACTATATTGAGAGACTCAAAAATTTAAAGCAATTTAATAAACCTGTTTACATAATGGAATTTGGTGCTGCTACTTATGGGGATGTTTGTGGAAATGGTAGTGGTTGGACAAAAGCTGAAGACAAAAAATATAGTGAAGAAGATCAAGCAAAATTAATAAAAAAAATGTTAGATTGCATCAATCAAGCAAATATAGATGGTTGCTTTTTATATCACTTTACTGATAAAAAACGTGATCCTAGAGCTTCTACTAGTATTATAAAGATGGTAAAAGAAAAAAATCTTTTTATTTATACAAAAGCTACCAACCCTAAAAAACCCTATTGAATTTCAACCCATCCCAACCCTTAAAAAGAATTCACACAACTTTATGCATGGAGAGAGAGATCAGAAAGCTTGAAACTCTGGAGAATGAAAGAGTGTATGCTGGAAGATTGAAAAGAGGAGAGCTTGATTGCTATGGGGTTTCACTTGAGAAAGGGGATGAGTTGAGCTTGAGGATAGACTATGAGGGAGATGTATTTTTGAAGATTCTCCTGAAGAGCATCATAATTAAAACCCAAAATTTCAAGGGAAAGTCTCAAGGTAATGTTCTAATAAAGGCAAAAAAGACTGGATGGTACCAATTAACCTTTGACAGCATTTATGGAGCAGCTTACTCTATGAATGTTCTAATAAGAAAAAAGAAGGAAAAAGAGATGAGAAAAACCTTAAAGATTCTCAAGATAGGAGATCTCTTCAAACTTCTCTCTTTCATGGTATTTCCCCTTGCCTTCGGAATTTTGATCTTCAAGTTCTTTTGGCTTTTATTCATCATCCCCTTCACTCTTCTGTACTACTATCTCTATGAGGTTTCTGAGAGGAAAAAGATTATGGAGCATCTCTTAATCTTTCTATCTTTCATCTCATTCCTCTTAACCATGTCCTATCTCACCTTCTTTGTACTATCAAAAGAAGAATTAATAGTAAAAGTCCTAGTTTGGGTTTTGGGGTTTGTTCTGTATCTCTTTTTATATTTGATCTATGTTTTGATAGAGAGAGTTTCTAGAAAGAAAGGTGAAAGTCGCTCAAAGTAGAATCCTTCTCAACTTCCAATCTCAAAAAACAACTTCAAATATCTGCCTAGAAGATCGTCCTTGTCTCCAATAACCCTCATCTCTCCTCGAATCCAGGAAGAGATGTCTCTCTTTACAAAGGGTTTAGCTGTCCTGTAGTCCAAAAATATTATGGCTGCCCTGTCCTCAAGCAATCTGTGAGCTCTTCCAGCTCCCTGGTTCAACCTTCTGTGGGCTGGAAGGTAATAGCCATAGTACCTTCCCTTTCCAGGAAAAACTCTTTTATAGTACTCAATCTGTGCCTGGATTCTGGCTGAAGGCTGGGCATAAGGAACACCAACGAGAACTACAGAATTCATCTCGTCTCCAGGATAGTCCTCACCCTCTGAGTTTCTTCCTCCAAGAACTCCCAAAAGAACAGCCCCATCCTTTTTGGAGGCGTTCTTGTACGCCCTCACCAACTCATCGTTCTGCCTTGAGGTATAGCTCTTATCCTCCACAAACATCGGCTTTTCCACTATGAGTTTCAATCCAGAAGATATGAGGCCTTGCAGAACTTCATAGGAGGCACAAAAAACGGCTGAGTTCTTTGGAGTGTTTTCAACGACTTCCGATACTTTTCTCGATAGCTTTCTGTACATCTCCAAACTTCGAAAGTTTCCCTTGGTTGTAACCCCTCTCGATGCTACCACCAAGATGTTTGATTTTTTAAAGGGTGAGGGAAATGCTTTCTCTTGAATATTTTTAAGTCCAACAAGCTCTGTGTATGCAGAAATAGGATTTAGGGTGCCAGACATGCTCACCGAGGCATAAACATAATCTAAAACCTGCAACGTGATGTTTCTCGGATCAAGGGCAACTATTTCCAACCTGAAAGACTCTCCTCCACCTCTCGTTTCATATTTTTTTAGAAGATAGCAGTAGTCCTCTCTATCCTTCAAGAGAATCCAGTTCTTGAAAAAGAGGGAGGCGGTGTGGATAAAGGACCTTGGAGGTTTTTCCTTTTTCAGCCTATCTTTCTGAATCTCCTGCCCCCTCTTTTTCATGTAAGAGAGAAACTCCAAAAGTCTTGCCTCAAAAAGCTCTAAGACCAGAGCCTTTGAGCTTAGAAATTCCAACTTTTCTGAGAAAAATCTTTGAGTGAGTTCTTTAGGATTCAAGAGTACCTCGTCCTCAATCTCGTACTTCTCTGAAAGCTCTAAAACTATTTTCTGTGTGAACTCAAGAAATCTCGCAATCTCTTCCTCTTCATACTCCAAAGCTTCCCTAACCCCACCCCTCATGCTCAAAATACTCAACCTTGAACTTCCAAGATTTATGGCAAGCTCTGGGAGGTTGTGAGCCTCATCCAAAATCAGAATCAAATCCTCCATTCTGCAACCTATACTTTCAAGAAAGTTCTTCCTGATTTCTGGGTGAAACATGTAAAGATATGAACAAGCAACAAGCTCCACATCCCCCAGAAGCTCTTTTGATAGATCGTAGGGACAGAATCCCTCACTTTGACAGATATCAAGAATTTCTCTTGCATAGGTAGGTCTCTGGGATAGAGCAAGTTCAAGCTCAAATACCCTCTCCTCTTCCTCCTTTGTTTTCTTGTGAAACTCACACTTTCCCATTTTTCTCAAGAGAGAGCAAACGTGTTGGGCAGAGGAGGCATCTCGTGTGTGGTTCAAAACCAAAGAATTTAAACAGAGCTCACGCCTTCCTCGAAGGGAAATCCCACTTACCTTTACCTTTTTGTGAATCTCTGAGAGCTCCTCTATGACTCTATCCATCTCTTTGTGGGTTCTGCATAGGTACACTATCTTTTTTGAAAGCTCTTGTGCCAAAGGCAGAAGGGAAGATAAGACACACACAGTTTTTCCAAATCCAGTAGCTGCCTCCAAAGCCAGATTTCTCTTGCATTTGAAATTCTCATCTATGAGTTTCATGAACTCTTCCTGATATGCCCTCTTCTTAGGATATGGAAAGTGAGAGTCCATAATTTCAATACCTCATAAAGTTAATAAAGTTATTGTAGGTTTATTGAAATTTATTTGAGAGGAAAACTTATAAACTTTTGATCCCTTTCAAAATCATGAAAGCCTTGCTCGTGATAGACATGCTAAACGACTTTGTCTCTGAAAAGGGAAGTCTTTACGTTCCTGGAGCTGAAGAGTTGATTCTATACATAAACGAAAAGATCAGAGAGTTTCGAGAGAAAAAAGAACCTATGATCTTTGTTTGTGATTCTCATGCAGAAAACGATGTAGAGTTTGAAATCTGGCCTCCCCATTGCATCAAAGGGACTTGGGGGTCAGAGATTCATCCAGAGTTAGAGGTACATCCAGAGGATTTGATTCTTGAAAAGACAACATACTCTGCATTCTTCAAAACTGAGTTAGAAGAAATTTTGCAAGAGAAAAAAATAGAAAATCTTCTTCTGTGCGGAGTTTGTACAGATATATGTGTTTTGCACACAGCGGCAGATGCCAAAATGAGAGACTATGAAGTGAAGGTGCTCAAAAAGGGAGTCAAAACTCTCTCCCAAGAGAGGCAAAGATTTGGACTTTCGCACATGGCAGATGTTTTGAACGTTGAAATTCTCTGAGAAAGCTGAGTTTGGGATTAAATCATAAATCAATATGATAGCGGCATAGACAATTGCCGAAAGTCAAATTTTTTTGAACCAAAAAACTTAAATAGGATGTCAACAAGAATAAATAGCCTAAAGGAGATGAGA
>JBHIDS010000088.1:0-9405 GCA_046760205.1 Candidatus Methanofastidiosia archaeon | reverse complement strand
GCTTCATGGTAATTCTTAAATCCCCTTTCTGTAACAAATCAACATCTTTTCAATCCATATTTTTCATTTCATTTGGGTTGATTTTAAGAAAAATTAGATTTGTATACAAGGAAAAGTTTAAATAAGGCAAGAGGGTGTTTAAAAATTTCATTCAGATATGGATGTTGATTTGGCATTAACTTCATTTGGAATAATTACAAAAAATTTGATATCTCATGTCACTTAACTTAATAGAATCTTGTGTGCTCACAAAACCTAAAAATCTGCGTTATATCTCTTGATGATTTAAAACCTAATTTTTATGGTTCAATTCCCAACATACTTGGAGTAGAGCGACTTTGCAACCTTTAAATCCCCAGTTCCTCGAACTATACATCTGCCAGTTTTGAAGATGTTGAGTTGGTACTCCCCAATATCAAAGGTTAACATGAATTTCTTAAGTTCAATCTTTCCAAACCTTTCGAGTTTTTTTGAAAGGGTTTCAAGGTCAATTTCTGCATCTAGAGGATTTATCTGAACAGAGTTCTGACCACAGAGGGTTGCTACTCTCTCCCTTCTGAAGCCTTTCAAAAACTCGAACTCTCTTTTAACACAGCACTTGCAAGCTTTGTTTTTTTCCACCTTTATCCTCTCAAAGGTATTCAACCACGAATCCATAATCAAGAGCTCAGAGAAAATTTTCTTTCCAAGGAGATACTTTAGGGCTTGTGAAACCTGAAACCCAGAGATTATCTGTGGAACTGTGTTTAAGATTCCTGCACTCTCACAGGTCTCAAGGCTTCCAGCCTTTGGAACTTTGGGAAATAGACACTTAAAGCATGCCTTTCCAGGGAGAATGTTGAAGGTCATTGCATAGGTGGAAACTGCTCCAGCATAGATCCAGGGTTTTCTAAGCTTTACGCAGGCATCGTTTATCAGGTAACGTGTTTGCATGTTGTCTGTTCCATCCAGAATCAAATCTTTATCCCTAAGAAAGCTCAGGACATTCCTCGAATTTAAATCCTCCACTATACCCTCAATCTCGATCTCAGAGTTGATTTTTTTCAAAACCTGCTTTGCAATCCACGCCTTGGGCTCTCCAAGGTGCTTTTCAGTAAAGAGGATCTGTCGTTGTAGATTGTTCAGCTCAACGAAGTCACGATCGATTAAGGTTATGCTTCCCACTCCAGCTCTTGCGAGAATATTTGAGGAGTGGCAGCCCAAGGCACCACACCCGACTATCAGAATCTTAGAGTTCAACAATTTCTTCTGACCCTTTTTGCCTATCTCTGGGAGTGTCATCTGCCTGGAGTATCTATCCATGTAATAGAATTTGTGAGAAACAATTTAAGGTTTGTGATTGAAAAAGAAAAAAAATTGAAAAATCAACCATTTTTTACGTAGATTCTCCTTCTGGTATCTTTCAGATCTATCTTGATCCTTATGAAATCGTTCTCTCTCAAGATCTTTAAAGCGTACCTCAGCGTTCTATCTGGCAATCCTGTCTTCCTCTTGAGCTCTCCAGAAGTGAACTCTCTCTTGTTTTCAAATACCTCCAGCAAGGACTTGGCAGATACCGGAAGGGCAAAATAAATCCCTTCTCATGATAGGAAGAAGAAAATGTCTTTTATAAGGTTTGTGGTTTAATGATTTTGCAAGAAGAAAATCTCTCAAATCTCAACCTCCTTCCACTTTCCACTCTTAAACCTCAATATATACAGAAATCCTCTCACAAAGGTGTCTATAGTCATTGCACTCCATGCCCCAATCGCTCCATAACCACAAGTGATGCCTAAAAAGTAAGCCAAGGGAATCCTGAAAACCCAGAGACCAAAAACCGATATGTAGAGTGGAAATCTTGTATCTCCTGCCCCCCTCAAAGTTCCAGCAAGAACGAATATCACAGCGAGAGGAGGTTCAGAGATTGCAACGATTCTGAGGTACCAAGCTGTGAGACCTATTACCTCTTGATCATCTATAAACATGCCTGCCAGGAGGGTGGGAAATAGAATCATCAAAAAACCCATAAATCCCATGAAGATTCCGCAAAGCTTTGTAGACTCCCAACCGCTCATCTCAGCTTCCCCTGGCTTTTTTGCTCCCAGATTCTGACCAACGAGGGCTGTTGCAGCAACTGCAAATCCAAAGCCAGGCATGTATGACAAAGATTCTATTCTCAAACCAATCTGATGGGCTGCAAGAGAAACCGTACCGAATCCAACTATTATCCAAACGTAAACTATCATTGAACCACTCATCACAATCTGTTGGATGCTTGCTGGAATTCCAATCTTGAGAATCCTTCTTATGGTTTTGATTTCTGGATGAAAACTATCCTTAAGGTTTAATCTAAGAACAAACCTTCCACTAAAGAGAACTAAAAGGATCAAAATCCCTCCAAGAACAAAAGAGATTGCAGTGGCAATTGCAGCACCTTTCACACCCAGGGCAGGAAAACCAAACTTTCCAAATATTAGAACATAGTTTAAGATTATGTTTGATATATTGACTACGACATCTACAAACATTGGAGTTTTTGTGTCTCCAGCTCCTCTGAGAGCTGCTGCAGAGTTAAAACCAATGAAGTTAAAAATTGTACTCAAAAAAACTATTTTGATGTAGATACTCCCTTCCAAAACAACGTTCTCGCTGGCACCAAGAATTCTCAAAAAATCTTCAGAGAATGCAATCCCAAAAAATGTCAAAAAGATTGAAAGAAAGATAGTCAACTCTATGGATTGAATCAAAATCTTTTCAGCCTCTTTTCTTTTAGAAGCGCCTATGAATCTTGCAATTAGGGCTGTAGTTCCAACACCAACTGCTGCCATTAACGCCATTGCAAACCACAAGAACTGCCCTCCAAGACCAACTGCTGCAGCTGAAACTGCACCAAGCCTCCCTACCATCATCATGTCAACTATTCCGACAATAGTCCTCAAAATGTTCCCAACTACAGCTGGCCAAGCAAGAATGATGATTTTTTTGTGGATAGATGAAAACTTAAAAACTCTCATTCAACCTTTATGAAAAAAGGTGTTTAAATAGATATCTTTCTCAGAATTTTTATGCTTACATTCCCAAGGAATTTAAAACCAAAAAAACTTTTTGTCTTCTGTCTTTCTTTGATCATTCCTTTAGGATTTCTAATATATTACTTTTTTGATTTCAGCCATTTAGTATGAAAATTTAAAATGTTATTTAAATCTATTTAACTACAACCTAATTTCCTTCTCCAACCATGGTATTGGCTTTTCTTTATGCCTCCAAAATAAATCTTCGAATAAAAGATA
Organism: Candidatus Methanofastidiosia archaeon; assembly: GCA_046760205.1. Lineage (GTDB taxonomy): Archaea > Methanobacteriota_B > Thermococci > Methanofastidiosales > SZ-28-30 > JBHIDS01. Next base: position 6,136 of record JBHIDS010000088.1, on the reverse strand, counting down.
GCCAGTAAAGACCGACCACTCACCATATCTTCTTTTTAATTCCTCTAAAATTTTATTTGGAGAAACTAATTTTTTGTTAAATAATAGTCTTGAATATATTTTCTGTTCCCAAGGTGGAATGGTTTCAATTGGTTGGTGTTTACGCAAAATTCCAAGTAAATTATCCAATGATGCTGGACCAATCCCATACAATCTTAACAGCTCTTTTTTAACTTGCTTTAGAGGTAATCTTCTTAACGCATATTCATCTATTTCTCCTTCTGCAAATTGTTTTGAAATTCTTATAAACATCTTTGCTCTATAACCAACTTTTAAATCTCTCAATTCTTGTTGGCTTACTTTGACTAACTTTTGGGGCTTCCAAATCAAATACATTTCTTTGTCGTTAAACCTTATCTTCTGTCCATACTTATTCAAAAGAGCATTCATCATCTGCACCGTTCTTCTAACAGTCGCATTTTGTAAGACTATTGAAATCATTATTATTTCATAAAGCGATTCGAGAGATCGGCCATGAGCACCTCTCATTCTTTTGAAAACAGAACTAAGTAACGAATCTGATTTAAATTTTTCATAGAATTCTGAAAGATTTTCATCAAAGCCGTATCTGAAGTTTAGATCTTCAATCAAATCTTGAATGAATTTTTTAGACAATTTTGAAGTTGAAAAAATTGTTAGTCTTATTTTTGGTTTGTCAGTTGTTTCGATACTTTCAAGTTTTATTCCTAAAATCCTGTTTTTGAAACGCATAGTTTTCCAGAACTTTTCTGACTTCCAGATTTCTATTGGAGTTGGAAAATGAGAAGGATCATGAACTGTCTTATCAAAATTATATGGTCCTTTCGGGATTATTTCTGTGGAATATTTCTTTTTCAAAATCGTTGTTTGTGATACTAGAAGATTCAAGCCCTCTTCCTCAAATCATCCAAAAGATAGTAACACCTGTTGAGCTGTGACTTTGCAAACTCCACTTCTGGCTTAGGAATGTTTCTGGTGTCCATGGTTGCCATTATCTCTATCAGTCCATCGTAGCGATCGTAGAACTCGAAGATGTGGGCAGGGCTTGCCTTGGAGAGATCGGCTTCCATGAGTCCAAGTTCCTTTTTGAAGTTCTCCCACTCATAAGTTGTGCTCTGAGCCTCTTCCTTTCTCATTCCAGTTTTCTCAAGCCTTCTCATCACTGCATAGCACTCCCTTATTTTCCTCGCAATCTTCTCCCTGAGTTCATCGTCCATTGAAGGAGCTATGCTCTGAAACTCTCTTGCAAGCTCGTTGTACCTTTCGGGATCGAAGATTCCCTCATGCATCAGATTCTCCAACCCAAAAACGATTTTCTGAGATTTCTCAGATACCCTCTCTTGCTCCACACCCTCTATTAAACTCTTCAAGGCTCCCATTCTGTCATCGATTGACTTGTCTAAATTTGAGTCTATGCCTCTCTTAAGTTTGTTTCTCTCCAAGAGTAAAATGTTGTACAGGGACTTTACCTTCTCCCTATTTTGCAAAACCACGTCATAGGAGAGTTTTGATAAAACCTTTTCCAACTTCTCGTAAAATTCCATACTTTTTACCGTGGATTCATCCCCCTGCTCCACCTGTAGTATCCTCCCCATGAGTTCCTTGATGTTCTGGTCAATACTCTTTTCCAATTCAGGATTTATTCCTCTTGGAATCTCTCTACTCTGAAGTTCAGAGAGAACCTCTTTGGCTTTCTCAAAGTTTTTCATGATTTGTGGTATGATGAAGTAATCCAGAGTCTTTTGGGTTTCAATAGAGAGAATCTCCAAAGTTTGGAGTTCCTCTAACACTTCTTCCTTTACCACACTCTCCTCTTGAAGCTCTTCTTCAGATTCCTTTGGAATTGCCCTCTCCTCTGAAACCTCTGAAGGTTTAACCTCTTCTTCTTTCCTCTCTTTTGATTCCAGGTCTATCCCAAGCTCCAAGAGCTTTTTTTTTCTTTCAAACTCCTCTCTCTTTAGCTTCTCAAGGTCAAAATCTGCCATAACCATGACCTCTCTTTTAGATTTGATTCTTTTTGTTTCTATGGAGGTAGTATCTCATCCTATATAAAGCTTTTTATTATTACTAACCAAAAGCTTTATACATTACCTCTTAAAGTTCTTGCATGAAACTAATTCCCCTATCCTTTGACAGCTTGGGAGTAAGAAGCATGGCAACCTTTGTTAAGACGAAAAAGATCAATATTTTGATAGACCCTTCCGCTGCTCTTGGACCAAAAAGGTATGGTTTACCTCCCCATATCTTAGAGGTAAAAAGGCTTTCCGACCACTGGAGAAAGATAAAGAAGTTTGTAAAAAAATCAGATGTGTTGATAGTCACCCATTATCACTTCGATCACCACAACCCAAAGGAAGTTGAGCTCTACAAGGATAAGCGAGTTTTCCTAAAGCATCCCAAGGAAAACATAAACAAATCCCAGCTCAAAAGGTCAAAGTATTTTATCGAAAGATTGGGAGAGCTTCCAAAGAGCATAGATTACTCTGATTTTGAGGAGTTCTCATTTTCATCCACCACCATAAAGTTCTCAAAGGCAGTGCCCCATGGATTTGATGCAAGGCTTGGTTATGTCACCCAGGTTTGCATCTGTGAGGACTCAAAGTTTATTCATACCTCAGATGTTGAAGGCTTTCCTTTGAGAGAGCAGACAGAGTTCATCCTTTCTGAGAATCCAGATACTCTCATCCTCGATGGTCCCATGGGATTCTTTACTTCAGAGATGAGGGAGAACATAAAAAAAGTGATGGATGAAACCAAAATTAAAAAGTTCATCATTGACCACCACTTTCTGAGAGATTTAAGATGGAAGGAGAAGTTGAAAGATTTTTATGAGTTTGCAAAAGGAAGGTGTGAGATTTTAAGCGTGGCAGAGTTTTGTGGGGTTGAAAACGATCTCTTAGAGGCTAAGAGAAAGCAGCTCTACAGAGAACTTGAAAAAGAAGTTTGAACCTACTTCATTGACCTCTCCAACTCCTCCTGCAATTTTAAAAACCTCATAACGATTTTTGAGTTCTTTCCAAACTTCCTCTGAAAGTCTTTGTAAACCTTTTTGAAGCTCTTTCTCCTTCTCGAGTCTATGAGGTTGTCAGCATGGGCTATTATCTTCTCCTCCAAGGTCTCTGGAAAATAATCCCTCTCTGGAAGTCCAAGCTCTTTTGCCTCTTTTGAAGAGATTCCAGCTCCGATGTGTCTCTCGCAAACTCTCTGGTATCTTTCATCAAAACCATGTTCTCTTAGAATCTCTGCTCCCACAATCCCATGTAAGATAGAGTGGGTTCCTGCTCTTCCTATGTCATGAAGCAGAGCTGCAATCTCTAAAAACTCCAAATCCACACCATCGATTTTCAAGGCAAGCTCATTTGCGTACTTTGAAACCAAAATAGAGTGGTTTATAACTTCTTTTGAACATCCAACTTCCTTCAAAAGCTCCAAGGCTTTTCGCCTGTTCATGAAATCAAATTTCCTTCGCCTTTTCAACGAGCTTTGAGAGATACTTCTCGGACATGGAGGTTTTCTTTTGGAGTTTTTTCAAATCAGCCTTTAGCAAATCATCGATGGTCTTTATTCCAGCCTCTTCAAGACTTTTGGCTCTCCTCTCTCCAACACCCTTGAGCTCTTGCAAGGGGACTCTTTTTTTCTTTTTTGGTTTGAGTTTTTCTATCTTTCTTATTTTTTTTGGCTTTCTCCTAATCTTCTTTCTAATCTTTTTCCTCTTTTTAAATTCTTTCTTAAGCTCTATGAGCTTTGAGATGTTGAAGTCATGAATGCTCCTTCTCCTCTTATCTATTCTCAACTTTAGAAGATGAATCTCAGAAGATTTGAGCTTGGCCTCTTTCAACTCACCAAGAGAAAAGCCTTTACCCTCCCTGAGCTTTAAACCAGATTTTACCTTCGCTCTCATGAGCATCACGAAGTGGTATATTTTTGAGATTTAAAAGGTTTTGCATTTTCAAACTTTGATGATGTTTTTTTCATCAGATGAAATCTCCCTCCGAAATAATTTTGGGGCTCTACACTAAACTAAATTCTGCAAAAACCTTTTATATAGAAATTTCTTAAAACCTGTATGAGAAAAGTGCTCTTGGTTTTACTTCTTCTTTCAGGTTGTTTGATGCAAAGCTCTCTCAAATTTGAGAGTGAGGAAGAGGTTTTCGTGATAATAGGAAAGACCACCATCTTCTTTGCAAGGATTGAAAATTTAAGTGAGGAGAGTTTTAAAAACTTAACCTTAAGCTCAAATTTAGAAGATTTGGTGAGCTTTGAGAGAGATGAAATTGTGGTTTTGAAACCCAAAGCCTCTCTGAAGGTGAAGATCTTTTTCAAGGCTGACCTCAACTTTGAGGAATCCTCAAAGAGAATGGATTTAAAGCTAATTTTAAACTACCAGAACGAAGAGGGAGAGAACATGGACCCTCTTGAGAGAGTTGTCAAAATCAACGTCAGAAAACCTAAAGTCTTGATAACAAAGGTTGAAACTGGACTCTTGCCTTCAAAGTTCTCTCTCATAGAGAGACAAAAGAAGAGCTTTTGGATTACCTTGGAGAACAAGGAAGAGATGAGACTTGAGAATCTTTACCTTATCTTTTCCTCGGAGTTTTCGGACTTTGAGATTGTGAGGGAGGGAATCTCTGAAAGGGAAGAAGGTTTTTACTATTTTATAGAGGACCCCTTGAACTTCATGGATGAGATTAGAAAGAGCTTTGAGCTGAGGGCGAGCTTGCCTCATGGCGTTGAGAAATTCACTTTCATCTTGAAGATAAAGCTCGTTTGGATTCCAGAGGATGAGGAGATCGTCCTAGATTTCAAGGAAATTGAAGTGGAGGTTTCAAAAAAAGGTTGGTGGAACTCCCCAATCTAAGGATTTCTCAAGGACCAAATCAAAGACTTCAAGAAAGGTGTAAAGAACCCTTTTTTCTCTCTCTATTTCATAGCTCGAAAAGAGGTAGCTCAAAGTCAAATCTTCTTCGTATTTCATTTCATAATGCGAATAAATCCTTGCAGCTTTGACATAGGATGTGGTCTCTGTTTTGATGATGTTATCTTTGCTTATAACATAGTCCTTGAATCTTCCATCCTCACTTTGCTGAGACTTTAGCCATGAAATTCCTTTTTCGATACTTTGAGACACTCTCTCGTCTCTAGTTCTCAGCTGGTATTCTACCAAACCCTCAAGAATAAGGACTTGAGAGTTTACCGTATTGTACTCTGAAATCTCAGAATATGTCCATGAACCATCCTCTCTTTGGTTCTTAACCAAATTTAAGGCAACCTCTTCTGAAAGCTCTAAGAACCTTTTATCTTGCGAAAACTCATAGAGCTCTACAAGAGTTTTGAGACAAGCTGCATCTGTGGTGTAAACATCTATTTCAGACTCTGGATGGGTTTTCATAAAAGAATCCTCAGCTTGAGAGAGTATAAAAGCCATTGCTTTTTCCACAGGTTTTATAGAGATCAAATCATTATGATAGCCTTCAAGGAAAGCTTCAGTCACCTTACAAGTTACTGGCAAGCTCGTCTGGGGGAGGGAGAAGTTCTGGTCTGTGAATCCTCCATTTAAGAGTTGTTCATAAGTGAGAAACTCCAAAATCCACTTAGCCCTTTCAAGAAGAATTTCCTCTGAAGTTATCTCATAGAGTTCAAGGTATAACTGTGAAATTTGAGCGTTGAGCTCGTAGTTCGCTCTGTAGTTCTCATGGTTGATATAAGAAAGCCCATTCCAGAAATTCTCTGTATAGGAAACCATACTCATGTGTTTTCTCGTTTTTTCGTCAAAGCCTTTAGGATCTATCTCTATCTTTTCAGCATCTTTCGGATAGAAAGCTTGAGGAGAAAAGAGGTAAACCTCGGTGTACTTGTTTGAAAAGAGGGGTTTGAAATGGGTGTCGTAACCTATGTACTCCACAAGTCCATACCTCAAACTCTCAAGCTCAGTTCTCATCCTCAAATCGATGTAGACGTAATCCACAGAGTACTCTTCAAAGAGCTCAAAGACCCTCTCACGATCCACTCCTCTAAACATGGTACCCACATCGAGATAGGACTGGCGAGCTTCATCGACTGATGGTGGAGTCTCAAAAAAACCTTGGTAGATCTTCTTCCAGGTGACTATGTCTTTTCT
>JBHIDS010000087.1:0-9528 GCA_046760205.1 Candidatus Methanofastidiosia archaeon | reverse complement strand
TATCGCACTCACTTAACAAGCGGGTATCTGGCTCCGCTCCCGTTGGTCGCTCCGACCCAAATTCGCCCGTCGGGCGAACTTCAGATACCCGCCAGCCGTTATCAGAAGTAAAATGGATGACAAAAGTGCTTCATATATATTTAATTGAAAATGGCAACCTTCTTTTTGAGATGTAGAAAGTTTTTTAACTCCTCCTTCAAAACCCCTGAGGTGATTACATGAGTTTTTTAAAGTCGAAAAAGAGGATTTTCATCCTTGGTATAGATGGGGCTCCATACTCACTTCTAAAAAGATGGATTGGGGAGGGATATCTTCCAAACTTTGAAAATATAACAAAAGATGGTTCTTTTAATCCCCTCACCTCTACAATTCCTCCCCTATCCTCTGTTGCATGGGCAACCTTTTCAACTGGGAAAAACCCTGCAAAGCATAATATATTTGGTTTTGTAGAGAGAGAGAATTTTTCCTACAAACCTTACATTAACTTTGGAAAGCATCTGAAATCAAAGACTATTTGGGAGATCTTGAGCGAGAATAAAAAGAGATGCATTGTGATAAACGTTCCCCTAACATATCCTCCAAAAGAGATAAATGGGGTGATGATAGCAGGTTTTCTCACTCCCTCCATAGAAAAAATCTCCATGCCTAAGGTAGTCGAAGAGCTGAAGAAGTTGAACTACAAGATTGACACAGAGCCTTTTCAGATACACAACTCCAAAGCTAAATTCCTAGAGGATTTAAGAGAGGTAACTGAGAGGAGGTTTGAAACCTTTTTACACTTTATGAAAAAATATGAATATGACTTCTTCTGTGGAATCTTTACAGGTTCTGATCGAATCCATCATCTTTTATGGAGAGACATGGAGGAAGGTGGAGAGTTTCAGGATGCGATTTTGAATTACTATATACAGTTAGATGAGTACCTTTCAAGGATTTACTCAGAACTTTCCAAAAACACTATCTTCATAATGGTCTCAGACCATGGATCTTGCCTTTTGAAAAAAGAATTCTATCTGAATTCTTGGTTGAAGGAAAGAGGTTATTTGAAATTCAAAGGTAAAAATCCGAAAACCATTGAAGATATTGAGTATTCGAGCAAGACCTTTGCTCTTGATCCAGGAAGGATATTCATAAATCTAAAAGGAAGGGAAGAGCATGGAGTAGTTGAGAGGAGGGATTATGAGGATTTGAGAGAAGAAATCATAAAGGCGTTGCTTGAACTTGAAGACCCAGAAACTGGAAATAGAGTTATCGAGAGAGTTTTCAAGAGGGAAGAAATCTATGAAGGTCCATTTTTTGAAAAGGCATCTGATCTTGTGGTTCAGCCCTTTGATCTCTACGATGTGAAGGGAAGTGTGAAAAGAGAAAATCTCTTTGGAAAAAGTCACATCTCTGGAATGCATACCTTGGAGAATGGAATCTTTTTCATCAACGAAAAGATCTCAAAGGAGAAAGTACACATCATGGATGTTGCACCCACAGTGCTTTCGTTGTTGAAAATTTCAATCAAAGATTTTGACGGGGAGCCTTTAGTCCTGTAATCAATCTTACCTGAAAGTAAGATTTTTTTCTCAACTTCAAAATCCCAAAACCTTTCAGAGTGTTTTCCAAATTCTCTTCTAAGAAATCGAAAATATGCGAAGGTTCAACGAACTTTAGAATAGGGTAGTAGAAAACCTTTCTTATAAAACTCTTTGGTTTGTCATAGTCTTGAATTATCAACTTACCACCATCTTTGAGCACCCTCGTAATCTCTTCCAAAACCTCTTCCCTCATCTCTCTTCTCATCTCATGTAAGCCAAAGGAAATTGTCACAAAGTCAAAATATTTATCCTTAAAAGGCATCTCTCTCGCATCTCCTTTAAAAAATCTCATGTTTTTAAGGTACTTTGATTTGCTCATTGCTCTTTCGAGCATGTCTTCTGAGATGTCAAGCCCATAGACTTTGGATTTTTCAAACTTCTCTGCAAGTGGGATTGCAATCCTTCCAGTTCCTGTGCATACATCGAGAATCCTTCCATTTGAAACCTCATCACAAACCATCTCTGAAAGCCTTCCCCTTGCAAAGAAATTTAGGATTGCAACCACATAATCATAGGTAAGTACCCACCATTTGAATTTCTCTCTCATTTCCCTGTGAAATTTTCTTTGACTCATCATCTACCTCTGGAAGAGCTTGAAGGTTTATAAGGTTTGGGATAGAAGTTTAGACGACTCAAATGCAGTGAATTGAAATTCATCTTTTTTTACAATTTTCTCATTAACATTCTCTCCAATTTCTTTACATGATTTTGGTTGGTTTTCAATCTATTAATTTGTAAAATAAATCGTATACCTTTGAAAAGTCCTCTTTTTCAAAAGCCTTTCTTGTAGCTTTAAGAAAATCTTCAAACTTTTCAAAATCATTTGTTCTTATGATATCTATCAATTTTTGAGTTTTTTTAAAAATCTCTTCAAGTAAAATTCTAAATTCTGGATTTTGCATCAATTCAAAGTAGAATTCTGGGTCTTCTACTAAAACTGCTTTCGAGAGATTAAAAAGATACTTGAAAGAAGTTCCTTCAAATTTTTTTACCTTGAAAATATCATGGGTAGAAACAACGGAGGAAAAAAGATAACCAAAAAAGTGGGGGAGGGAAAGGGTTAGAGACATCATTTTGTCATGGGTTTTTGCATCTGAAACAAAAACTTCAGCCTTCAAATTCTTGAAAAAATCTAAGAAAAATTCAGATTCCTTCCATAAACAGGTACAACGATAACTTTTTTGCCTTCAAGTCCCTTTACTTTTGGACCAAACATTGGATGAATGCTTGAAACCTTCACACTTTTTGGATAATCCTTTAAAACTTTTACACTTTCCATTTTCAAAGAGGCTATATCAAAAATCATTTTTTCTGAAGGAATTTTTTCTTTAATCTCCTCCAAAACCCTTTTGTTTTCTGTCAGTGGAACGGAGACAAGGATCAAATCCGAAAATTCAAGCAACTCCTCTAGCTCTCTGAAAAACTTCACACTTAGCTCTTTTGAACAAATTTTAGTTTTCTCAATATCCTTTCCGAAAATTGCAACATCATAGGGAAGATTTTTGCAAAACCACCTTCCCATCTTTCCATATCCTCCAACTATTCCAACTCGCACAAAACTTCCTCCATTCTCAAAAGGGCTTTTTCAATTCTTTCAGAAACAAGAGATATTCTAAAGAAGTTGTTGTATCCTCCAAAAGCTTTCCCAGGAAAAACAGAAACACCCTTTTTCAAAAGCTTTTCAACAAACACCATAGAGTCTATTGGAATTTTTGGGAAGATATAGAAAGTTCCATCTACAGGAACAAATTCAAATCTATTTCTCAAAGTCCTTTCTGCAACCTTTTTTCTCTCATAATAAATTTTTCTCACCCTCTCTGAAACAATATCATAAATTTCAAATGCCATCAAAGCTCCATGCTGTACAAAATCAGCTGGGCATGTGTTTGTTATTTGTTGAAACTTCAAAATTTTTTTTACAAACTCTTTACTTGATATTGCATAACCAAGCCTAAAACCTGTCATTGAAAAAGTTTTTGAAAAGCTGTGAACAAAGACAGAATCGCAATCAAAATCAAGAATTGAATTTGTGTTGGAAAAACTCATATCTCTGTAAACCTCATCTGACAAAATCTTTATCTCATAGTCCTGACACAAATCCACAAGTTCTTTAAATTTTTCTTTTGGAAGGTTTACCCCTGTAGGATTATTTGGATAGTTTATTATAACTAAATCAAAGGATTTATCCAAGACATCAAAGTTTGGAATCCAGAAATCTTCAAATTTCGTTCTTACAATTTCAAACTTTTTAGAAAAAGTTTTAAGACAGTACAGATAGTTTGACCAACAAGGTTGTATAATGAGAACCTTTTTGGAGTGAAATATCGTTGCTGTAATTGGAAATTTTCCTCCACAGGTTACAACGACATTTTCTTCATCTTTCTCATATTTTTCTGCAATTGCCTCCTTCAACTCTTGGATTCCTGAGGAAGGAGTGTATCTTGTTTTTCCCTTATTTAGGGCATTTTTTGTAGCCTTCAAAATTTCTTCTGGAACTTTTAAGTCAGGTTGCCCCATATCAAGCCTTATCTCAATCCTTGACTTTGAAAGCATGTCTGCAAAGTCATATATGTTCACAACCTCACCTCTCTCTCTTTCGAGACTTCAATTATTTTATTGAAAATTTTTTCTATCTCTTCCTTTTTTAAGATTCTGCTTTTTTTATTTTTGACAATCTCTTCCTCCCTCTCTCTATCTTCTATTTCCAAATTATTACTTTTCTTTATCTCTGCTATTTCATCAACAACCGTCATTCTTTCCTCCAAAAGCCTTAAGATTCTTATGTCTATCTCATCTATCCTTTCTCTCAATTCTTTCATCCTCAAAGCAAACACCTCTCAAATACCTCAGGTACAAATCAGCAAGGACTATGCATGCAACAGCCTCAATTACTGGAACAGCTCTAAAGGCTATGCATGGGTCATGCCTTCCCTCAATTAAAATCTTTTTTTCCCTCATCTCAACCAAGTCAACACTCTTTTGAGGAATGGAGATTGATGGTGTGGGTTTTACCACAACTCTGAAAACAAGAGGCATTCCATTTGTGATTCCCCCAAGAATTCCACCAGAGTTGTTGGTCTTTGTCTCTATCCTTTTATCCTTTATGTAAAATTCATCATTTGCCTCTATCCCTTTCATCCTTGCCAATTCAAAACCTGCTCCAAACTCAATTCCCTTGACTGCAGGAACTGAAAATATAGCTTTTGCAATTTCTCCCTCCACAGTGTCAAAGATAGGTTCTCCAAGACCTATTGGAAGGTTTTCTGCAACAAACTCTATAATTCCGCCTACAGAATCTCCTTTTAGATTTTTTACTAGTTTTGAGATATTTGAGTTACCCCTCAACTCTACTCCACCAACTTCTTTTGCATATGTCTTCATCTTCACACTATCTCCCAAAACCTTTTTTGCAAAATAGCCAGCTGCAACAAAACCAGCTGTAATTCTCCCAGAAAACCTCCCTCCCCCCCTGTAATCTCCAAAGCCATGGAACTTAAAGTGTCTTGTGAAATCTGCATGAGAAGGTCTCGGCGTTGTCTTGAAAATCTCATACTTTGAAGAATCAAAATCAATATTTTTTACAACACATAAAATTGGGGCACCTGTTGTCCTTTTCTCAAAAACACCAGACAAAACCTCAACCTCATCCCTTTCTCTTCTGGGTGTATGGAGATATGACTTTGCCTTCCTCCTATCCATTTCCATTTGAAGTTCTTTAAGGGAAACCTTTAAACCTGGAGGACATCCATCTATTAAAACCCCAACGCAGAATCCATGACTCTCCCCAAAGCTTGTAACCCTAAACTCTCTCCCTATTGTGTTCATTTTCCCACCTCAAAGATTCTTTCAAGAATTGACTTTGCCAATTTCCTGTCTTTCCACTCCACAAAAATATTTGCCTCACATGAACTTGTTGCTATGTTCAAAATATCTATTTCTGCATCTCCCAAAGCCATTCCAATTTTCCCCAAAACTCCCACATCTTGAGGAAATTTTCTTCCTCTAAAAACAATTAACGCAATTCCTCCTCTTGAAGAAACAGCTTTGAGCTTTGGGGTTCCTAAAACAACTTTATGGAGTGCCTGTACTGCATCTTCCTCTCTTTCTGAATCAACAAAGAAAGTTATGGAAAAGGTGGAGGCTGAAACTGAGTATATGTTTATGTCTTTCAAAGCAGAGGAAAACTTTTTGAGCAATCCTGGAATTTCAGACATTTCTTCTCCAACAACAGAAACCAGGGACTTTTCTTTTTCATTGCAAAAAACCTTTACCTCCGAAGAAAGAAATCCCACAATTTCTGTTCCTCTCTCGGAAAGAAAATTTTTGTTTGATACTATCTTTAGCTTCATATCTTTAGTCTTGTAAATCAAAGCCTTTGGATGCATTACCTTTGCTCCATAGATTCCCAAGTCCCAGAGCTCCTCACATCTTATTTCCTTTATCAGTTTTGCACTCTTCACTCTTTTTGGGTCTGCAGAAAATACTCCATCAACATCTGTTACAATGTAGACATCAGCTAAAAGACAGTGTCCCAACAAAACACCAGTAATATCAGAGCCACCTCTTCCCAAAGTTGTTATCTTTTCCTCTCTACTCTTTCCAATAAATCCTCCTATCACTGGAACAAAACCTTTTTCGAGGAGAGGCTGAATAACTTCCAAAACTCTCATTTTTGTTTCTTTCAAAATAATATCTGCAAAACCATGATTTGAATCGGTATGTATTGGCCATTCCTCTTGGTTTGGATCTATGAATTTTGATTTTATTCCTTGAGAGTTCAAGGCTGCACACATCAACCTCATGGAAATCCTCTCTCCCATTGAAACTATCTCATCTGCAGAATCTTTGGAAACCTTCAACTTCTTTGCCATTTTTGAAAGCCTTTCTGTATCACCAGCCTGTGCTGAAACAACTACTGTAACTGTCTCTCCCTTCTCAACCTCCCTCTTCACAATCTCTGCACAGTGCATTATCTTTTTAGGATTCTCCAAACTCGTTCCTCCAAACTTTACAACTATCATTCTATCACAACTCCAATTCTTTTTAAATCATCAAAAAAGTTTGGATAAGACTCAGAAACACAATCCACATTTTTTATTGTAATGTTTTCAGATTTTAAGGCTGCAACACTTAAAGCCATGCAAATTCTGTGATCATCGTGGGAATTCAACACAATATTTCTCTTCAAATCCCCCTGATAAACCATCAGTCCATCATGTCTCTCCTCTGTTTTGATTCCTAACTTTCTAAGCTCTGAAGCCATGTTTTTTATTCTGTCAGATTCTTTGTAGTGAAGATGATGAGCATTGTACAACAAGGTTTTTCCTTTAGCAAAGGCTCCCAAAATGCAAAGAATTGGAAACAAATCCGGAATGCTTGAACAATCAATTTTTTCTCCTTTGAGGTCTCCTCCCCAAACAGTTATTGCTTTCTTTGAAACTAAAACATCTGCTCCCATTCTTTTCAAGATATCAACAATTTTTTTGTCTCCCTGTTTTGTTTTAAAGTTCAAATTTTTCACAGTTATTTTTTTGTTTGCTATGGCTGCTGCCACCATGAAAAAGGCTGCTTGCGAAAAATCTCCCATAATCTTGTATCTTTGGGGTTTGTAACTTTGATTTGCAGGAATTTTATAAACATCATTTCTTCTTTCAACTTCTATTCCAAATTTCTTTAGCATTTCTTCTGTTATCTCAACATAGGGTTTTGATTTCAGGTTTTTCACCTTTACTTCTGAATCTCTTTTGGCAAGAGGAAGAGATATGAGGAGGGAGGATAAGAACTGAGAACTTTTCTTGCAGTCCAAAGTAACTTTTCCACCTTCAAGTCCTCCCCTTGTTGCTATTGGCAGAAAACCCTCTCTAGACCAAATCCTTGCCTTTAAGCTTTTCAAAGTCTCAAGCAAATCTTTCATAGGTCTTTTTCTCAAAGATTTATTTCCAGTAAAAACAACAATTCCATCTAAAAAGCATGAAACTCCTGTCAAAAGCCTCAAGGTTGTTCCAGAACCACCACAATCAAGGATATTTTCTGGAGTTTTGAAGTTTCCTCCAAGAATTTTGTTTTTGTTGATCTTTGCTCCCAAGGCCTTTACACCCTCAAAGGTTTTTGAAGTGTCGAGGCTTATCAAGGGATTTAAGATTGTGGACTCTCCTTTTGCAAGAAAACTCATTACAGTTGCTCTGTGTGTGTAGCTCTTTGAGGGAGGAGCCTCTATCTCTCCCCCAAAAATTCCTCCTTTTATCCTTATATTCATGTACAACCCCTCCTCACATCAACAACCATCACATTTTTTTCCCATGCAGAAACCACATCCTTTAAACATTTTTTTGAAATAAGGGCTGCAACTGCAGAACCAGTTCCAGAAAGGGATGAGGCTTTGGCTCCTGCAGAGATTGCCTTCAAGATTTTGTCACAAGAAAATCCTAAAATTGGAGAGTAAGTTAAGCCATTCAAAGTCATTGCCTCAAATACTTCTCCTCTAAAAGCTAATGAAAATATTGAGTTTAGGATATTCGAGTATTTTTGAATGTATTTAAGCTTGGGAATCAAATTCTTTGTAGGGCTTTCCTCTTTAGGTATGTACAAAACACACTTCAAATTCTCTTCAAATTTTTTTCTCTTTAAAATCTCATCCTTTTTGTTGTCTGTAAAAACCAAACCTCCAAAAAGGCATGCAGAAGCATCATCAAGAGCGCCTGTTATGCTAACGCCACTCCTTCTTGAAGCTCTCACATTTATTTTCAATATCTCTTCATCATCTAAGCTTTCACCTAAAGCATTCAAAGTTGCAAAAATTAAAGCATTTGCCAAGGCACTTGAAGACTTCAATCCCCTTGCAACAGGTATTTTTGAGTCAATTCTTATATTAGGTTTGTAGGATACATTAAAATAGTTGAAAACTTCTTCAATGCAAAAATCAACAAAGCTTTTCCTTTCAAACTTGCCTCTTTCAAGTTCAATTTCAACTTCCAAAGGCAAATCAATGCCAAGCGCACAACCTTTTCCCGAAGCGAGAGCTGATACAACTGTAATGGCACCAAAACTCTTTCCCTTCCCAATCACAAAACCACCCTTTTTGCAAATTCTGTATCTGGAAAAATCTCAGTCCAAATCTCAAAACTCTTCAAGCCTTGATGTAAAAACATCTCTATGCCAGAAATAGTTTTTGCTCCAACAGATTTTGCATCTTTTAAAAGTTTTGTCTCTTTCGGATTGTAAATCATGTCAAAAACAATCTTACTTTTTTTCAAGAAATTTTTTGGTATCAGAGACACATCAGAGTTTGGAAACATTCCTACAGGAGTTGCATTTACAACAACATCACTTTTCTTTACAACAACTTCTAAATTTTTGATAGGTTCTGCCATACAGTCAAAATTTTTTTCAAGCTCGCATGCCCTCTCATAATTTCTGTTTACAACAAATATCTCATTCGCCTTCAAGGCTACACATGCAGCCTTTGCAGCTCCTCCAGCTCCCAAAATCAATACTTTCTTGTCTCTAACCTTCAAGGCTTTCTTTATCCCATAAACATCAGTGTTAAAACCATACAACTTTTTGTTCTTACATAGTATTGTGTTTACAGCCCTGCAAGCCTTTGCATCGTCGTCAATTACATCTAAAAATTTTAAAATTTCACTCTTGTAAGGAAGGGTTATGTTTGCCCCCAAAAAGTTCAAGGCTTTTAGCGAAGAAATTATCATTTCCAAATCAAAAACTTTGAAAGCCAAATATACAAGGTTTAGATTGTATTTTTTTATCAAAGCATTGTGGAGATACGGGGATTTTGAATGAATTACTGGGTTTCCCAAAAGACACAAAAGTTTTGTTTCAGAGTCGATCATGAAAATAACCCAAAATTTAAAATATTTTTTCAAGGCTTTCAAAAGAAAGTTGCCCAGGAGCAATTTCTACAGCATATGTGAATTCAAAACCAAAAAAG
>JBHIDS010000086.1:0-9681 GCA_046760205.1 Candidatus Methanofastidiosia archaeon | reverse complement strand
CCTTTATAAATGTTTCAATTTTCAATAACTGAGTTAATAAGAATCTTTGATTTCTAATACATTCAGAAATTGCAAAGCAATTTCTGTGTTGCACGAAAAGCAAAGCTTTTCGACAGTTTTAAAAAAAGTCTTGCCCTTTGAAAAGTTTCCAACAAACTCAGTGAATACATTAGAAGTTCTCCTCTCAAAAAACCCCTCACCTCATAACCTCCACCACATAATCTATGATCTTTTCTTCAAGCTTAATGCCTGTGGCTTCAAAAACACCCCGAAAGCCTGGAACTGAATTTGTCTCTCCCAAGATGTACTCCTCCCCCTCGAAAAGATCAATCCCAGCCATCTCCAAGCCATTGCACTTTAAAGCCCTTAGTGCAAGCTCTTTCACCTCCTCTGGAATCTCTCTCATAGGCTTTATCTCAGAGCCGTGGGAGATGTTTGAGATCCAGTCCTTTCCATACCTATATATCCCACAAACGACCTCCCCTCCCACAACGTAAACCCTTAAATCCTTATTTTCCTTCTTTTGAAAGTACTCCTGGCAGAGAATTGGGAAGGTGTCCTCTGAGAGAATGGAGCTTGCCTCCTCCAAACTCTCCACTTTGTACAGCCCAAATCCTCCCTCCCCAGAGACAGGTTTTAAAACAAAGGGAAATCCTAACTTTTTTGAAATCCCCTCAAGGGAATCCTTTGTATTTAATAAAAAGGTTTTCAAAACCTTGATCCCTGCTCTTTTTGCATTGAGATAGGTTAGGTACTTGTTGGAGGAGTTCACTATAGCTTTGGAGGAATTCAAGGTTCTCACACCACAGTTCTCGAGATGCCTTAAAATCATTCTGGCATGGGAGCCCTCAGAGAGCATCTGGTAGAGGCAGAAATCTATCTTTTTTCCTGCAAAAGAGTAACTAAACCCTTCCCCCACTCCACATAAAATATCTGAAACATCTGCAACCACAGGTTCAAACCCTCTTTTCAAAATCTCATTGTAAAGTTGAGTTCCAGAGTAATGGGATGGTAGCCCTTTCTTCTTTGAGGACAGAATTCCTATTCTCATTGAAGACACCCTGGAGAGCCCAAAGCCCTGAGTTCTGAATCAACTCTCTTGAGTTCTGATGTGACTCTATCCTTTAGAATCTCATAGGTTTCCCCTGAAACCTCCCCAGATCTAAACCTTCTCTCCAAAACCTCCAACTTCTCCTTAAGCTCTGAGCACCTCAGGTACAAAACCTCTATTTCCTCAACTGAGGGCTCTCCGGCAAACCCACATCGAGGACAGATCTCTTCCTCGAGATAAGCCCCACACTTAGGACAGTAGCTTTCAAAGACTTCTGAAAAGGCATCCTCTGCTTTTCTACAGAGGTCGATGGCTTTATCATGTCGCCCCTCGTTGAAGGCAATTTTAGCCTCATTCAAATACTTTTTTGCTCCATCAGAGTCTTCCAACTTTGGGTTCCTCTCAAGCTCTATTATGAGTTTTGAGGCGAGTTTTAAATCCTCGTCTTTCTGAAAAAGTGTTTTGATCTCTCTCTCTGAGGGAATCCCCTCAAAGATGATCTCGTCTTGGTGGAGGAGGGCTGGAAGAGCTTTTAACTCATGACTCTCAAAGTACTCTGGATTCTCTGAGAGATCAACGAACTCACACTCGTACCCAAATTTCTCAAGATAATCGATGGCTTTTTGAGAGAGAGGTCCCTTGTATCCCAAAACCTTTATTCTCTCAGGCTTTATGTATTTTAGAGAGTGAAGCTCAAGATTTTGGGGCACGAAATCCAAATCTCTGATTCTCTTTCCAATCAAAACCTTAATGCCTTTCTTTTGAGCAACATCTACTATCTCTTGCGTTACATCAAAATCACAAATTCCACAAAAGGCGTCCCCACTCCAATTTAACAACCTCTCCCTTTTAACTCTCTCTATCTCTTTCATGTTCTCTGTGAGAAGCAAAACCTCTCCACTCCCCTTTATTCTCTCGTAGAGTTCATAGAAGTTTACCATCCCCTCTTTTCATCTCTTAGATATAAAAAGATTGTGGAGAAAAGGTTATATACTTTGCTTTCAAAAAACTGCTGGATGGAGACCAAACTCGAGAAGGTGCTTGAAGTGTACTCTGCCTGTGACTTCTGCCAGAGGGCTGGAACCAAGCTCTGCGAGGAAAATGTTCCCCAAGAGGTAAGACAAGTTTTCTTCATGACCATCAGCAGAAAGCACACAGATGATATAACCAAGCACTGCAGACTCTTCAGGCTGCACAAGGGGAATCTTTACAAAAAGTACAGGGAACTCAAAGGTGAGTAGATGCAAATATGGGATGTTCTCTATGTGGTTTTGGGACTTTTCATTGGAGGAGTTATGGGACTCGGAGCTTTCTACTTCTTGAGATTCATGAAGGAGAGGGAGCGTTTTCCCCTTAAAGAAAAACCTATTACAAGCGATGATAAAAGAATCTCAGAACTTGAGTCTGTGATGGAAAAAAAGATCATGGAACTTGAGGAGAGGTTGAAAAGACTAGAGGAGAAGGTTTAGGAAGGTTATTTCTAACTTGTAAGTTAAAAACAAACCTATTTCTATTTCTCTGTTAAAAAAAGGATTATAAATGATGATTTTAAAAGATAAATATCAAGTATAAAAAGCCAGTCTTGCCTTCTAGAGGGGGAGGTTTTTCCTCCGCCTCCCCCTTTAAATTTTTTTAGATGGGGTTCTCATCAATCCATAAATACACTTAATTTGAAACTATTATAAAGCTTTGGAATAGGTTCTCAATCACCTCCCAGAATCCCAACAGCTCTTTTCTTGTCTCCTTCAAAAAAAGCCAAAAATGATTTCTCAAAGACTTTAGCCAGATTCTCACAAAGCAGATAATATGAAACAGGCTCAAGAATTCTCTCATAGTCTGACCTTGAGATGAAAACAATGATTTTTCCTTCTCTATCAAAGGTTATTGAGGTTAATTCATTCTTTTTTGATCCAAATAACATGTATTTCAAATTTTCCAACCCAGAAAAAAAGGTCGTTGGAAAGATCACAAAGCTACCTTTTTTAATTTCATGATCAAGGAGAATCCCACTTTTCAAAAGAACCTTTACATAATTTTTTGCTAAACTTTCAAAATCAATTTTGAATTTTTGCTTAAGTTTTTCAGAATAAACACTTAAAGGTCTCTCACTATACCCACCTCTCAAATCATCTATCCTCCTCCCACCCTCACAACTATGTTTCTGTACAAATCAACAAAATTTGTGTTGAAATATCTTCTTCCAGCCCAATCAAACAGCAAGAATCCTATTGCGAAAAATGTATAATGTATAAAGCAAATTGTTGTGGTGTAGGCTGATTTAGATTAGAATCTTTTTCTGAGAACCAAAAGACCTCCCATAACGATTATCAAAACCAAAGCCATCAATACCCTCGATCTTTGATAGTCATCTTCAGCTGATTTTTTGGATTCTATCTCATCAAAATCTTTTTCTTCATCTTCAATAGCATCTCCAGATAGGGGATTTTCATCTTCCAGCTTGAAAGGCTCCTCGCTATCCTTGATTTCCTCAATCTTTGAAACCACCTCTTCCTCTTCGCTTTCCTCATAAAAGTCAAGGAAAATCTCCCATAATACCACACCTTCTACTTTTGGCGAAGGCTGAATACCCAAGATGTATGCGATGGTGGGGTTTATGTCTATGTTTCTAAAAGGATCAATTTTTTGGTTCTTCTTTATTTTTGGTCCAAAGATTATGAAAAAGGAGTGCATCTCATGCATCTCGGGCCTATAGCCATGCATTCCCTCTATTCCTGAACCAGAGATAATAGAAGAGGTGTTTGAACAGAACCTGTAATCTCTTTTAGCGATAACAACTAAGTCCCCTGTTCTTGTGTTTTGATAGAAAAGCTCTTCTTCTAACTCTCCCTTTTCATAAACATCTGAAATCCCTTCAAGAGAGGTGAGGAGAGATTTAGCTTCATCCACTTCATCCTTTACTTTGAGATATATGTTGGAGGTTGCTCCAGAAGAGTAAACATAGGCACCGATTCCATTTCTCTTAAGGTATAGTTCCAAATTCACACACTTTGAAACCTGAGCCATACCATGGTCTGAGAGCAGGATTATGGTGGTTTTATCAAAAATCTCAAGTTTCTGAAGATGTGAAATTAACTTTCCAATTACTCTATCTTCTCTCTCCAAAGCCCTCAAAACGTCTCTGCTTTCTGGACCATAGACATGTCCCTCGTGATCAGTTCCAGAAAGCCAAATCATCATCAACGTTGGTCTCCTGCCTTCAGGAAAGTTCAGATACTCTATGGCTTTGTTCATGATATTATCATCACTTACGTTATCCCTGTATGGATAGTTATAAGTGGGAGAAAAACCATCGTATTCGCCTCGGCTACAAACCCAAAATAGAACCGCTGTCCTAATTCCCTGTTTCTCAGCAGTAATCCAAAGAGGTTCTGCTTGGTACCAAGATACATCATTTTCATAGTAAAAAGAACCCTTTTTTTGGTCAAAAAAAGTATTGTTGATGATGCCATGAGTTTGAGGATAAGCCCCACTAGCTATGGAGGCGTGAGAGGGAAAGGTGGAGGCTGGAAAAACTGAGAGCATGTATTCAGCTTCAACCCCTCCTTCCCTTAAAAAATCGAGGTTTGGAGTTTCTGCGATATCGATTGTGTTTGGACGAGTTCCATCCAGTGAGATTAGGATGACGTATACTTCTTGAGAGGTACTCTGATAGAAGTACCCAGAGAAAATCAATATCAGAGAGAGAATGTATAATCTCATTTTTAACATTTTATCTCACGCATTTCTCAAATCCCATTATAAGATTTTTGGTTAAGAGTCCTTCAAAAGACTTAAATATCAACAACCCATCTAACTTCATGAATAAAATAACGGTTCTATTGATTCTTACACTCATCCTCCCATATCCCTACCCTCAAGGCAAGAGCATGCCAGAAAAACAAGGAATCTTTTTAAACCCTTACACCACCATAAGAACTAAAGAAGATGTTGAACACTTCCTTTCTCTGTGTGAGAACTATAGAATCCACGAGATTTTTGTTTTGGTAAAACAAGATCTTGGAGAGAACTCTGGAAAAGTCTACTATGCTTCAGAAATCGTCACATCGAAAGAATACTCATTTGACGTTTTGGAAGAGATTGTCTTGCAGGCATCGAAAAAAAACATCAAGGTTTACGCTTGGATTCCAGTGCTCTATGATAAGGTTGCCTCTGAGAGGTTTGGAGGAATTGAAGAGTACTGGCTCTCTCCAACAAATGAGGATGTGAGACTTTATGAAAAAAAGATAGTGGAGGAGGTTTCAAAGTACGATGTAGATGGCATAGTCCTAGATAATCTCTGGTTTTCAGATGAGTTCTCTTCAGATGAAAGTCTCAGAATAGAGTTTCAGAAAAGATTGGGTTATGCTCTTTCTGAAAATCTTGAAGCTGAAAGAGATTCAGAATCCAAGATCTGGAGAGATTGGGTAGATTTCAGAGAGAGGATTTTATTGGAGTACTATCAATTTCTCACCTCAAACCTTCATAAGGAGAAGGGAATTACAGTGATGAGTTCTGCATACCTTGGCTCAAATTACAACGGACAGAAACCCTCTCTCTATGAAAACTTGGATTTTCTGGTTTTGAAGAGAGACTCTGTTCCAATTGAAAATTCCATAAATGGATTAGAGCTTCTTGGAGACTTCAAAATTAAGGTGATGATAGAAAACCTCAACGTGAGAAGTGTGAGAGACTCTCTCTTAGAGAGTGTGCAGGCAGAGGGAGTTATCTTTAACTCTAAAACCTGGACAACCCTTGAATTTGAGAGGATAAGGGCAGGAAGAGAGAGTTTCGATGAGTTAACCTTTGTGGAGTTGACCTTAAGAGACTATCTTTTAGAGGGTTATGATTTTTCAAAGTTGAAGGAAAAAAAGGTTAAAGTGGTCTTGATCCCTGGAGGAAATCCCTATAACACCTACTTTAGATGGAAGGAGCACAAGGACAGATGGAGTTTATATCTTGAAAAGTACAACCTGGACTTTCTCTCAAATGTTATATTTCTCGCTCAGTCCAACTCTCTGAGAGTGGTTCTTGTCTTAGACCTTGAATCTGAGAGATTCATAAGATCAAATCCCTCAATGGCTGCCCTTGACCTTCATGGAAATAAAAGCAAGAATAAGGTAAAGCTTGCAGAGCTGAACAGAGCTTACAAAAAAGAGTTCTTGGAGATGCTTACGTATTTGTGCGAGAACTACTCCTTTGACGCCGTTCTCTTGAAAAACTCAGACTATAGGAAAGAGATATTCTCCAAGGAGGACAGAGAGAGTTATATTGAGTTCATGAGTATTCAGGGTGTTACTGTTACAGACTGGCCAAGAGAGGAGGGAGTTGTGGATCTTGCCGATGAAAGCATAAGTGCATGGAAACTTGCAGAGCTTGAAAAATTTTTTGAAGATGCAAGGACCATTCTCGAGCCCTTGAACAGAGAACTTTGGATAGAGGCTGAACTCTCTTGGAAGAATCCTCAAGAGAGATCTGCAGAATATGGACAGTACCTACCTGAGCTCTCAGAGGTTGCAGACAGAGTTGTTCTAAACTACTCCTTTAAAGAGCATTCCTATCCTGCAACCTACATTCAAGAGATTTCAAGAACTCTTGAAGATCATAAAAAATACCTGATTTCCATCTCTTTGGGCGAGAACCAAAATCTTTTGAGTTCTCAGGAGTTGGAGGTTACCATCAAAGCCATCTATGAAAACTTCTTTTCGAATTTTGGAATCTCTCCACACTATCTCTTAACAGAGAAAGATTTGGATACTCTCTATCAAATGCAAGCCTTTCAACTGGCAAAGCTAAATGATGTTCTGATGGAGTACCACGCTCTTTCAAGGTACGAGCTTGTCTATACTTGGTATCCAACATACCTAAAAGCAGAAATGGAGGCTTTGGAGAGTGAAAGAAGGGTGGCTGAGGAATCCTTTATCCAGACTAACCTGAAGTTTAAAGTTGCAGAACAGAATCTTGAAACTGCAAAGAAATTTGATCTTGAGATTTCTGAGTACGAGAGAGATAAGGAAAGGTATCTTGAGATTTTGGAGAGTGCAAGGTTGAAATTCATATCTGGAGAGTATGAAATCTCAAGGTCAGAGAGTGAGAGAGCCTTTACTGGGTTCAACACCCTTAATTCAAAGATTGAGAGAAGAGTAAAAGAAGCTCAGACTGAAAGATTCGTTTTTGTAGTGATCTTCGTCCTCTCTTTTGTGTCCCTCATTTTTGTTGCCTCATGGATGATGAAGGGAGGTTGAGCTTAACCCCGAAAGAACCGAAACCTTTAAAACCCCTCTTTGCAATTAAACCCATGGTGATTTTTATGTCAGAAAAGCTCATCTCTCAAATCACAGAGTATCTCGACGAGGCTGTGGTGCGAGATACAAGTGTTCCAAGAAACATCAGACGTGCAGCCTCAGATGCCATCAAACAGCTTAAAAGAGAGGAATTTTCAGAAAGAGTGAGGGCTTATTCCGCCATCGAGATTTTGGACGAGATTTCCAACGACCCAAACATGCCCATGCACACTCGGACTGTCATCTGGCAAATCCTAAGTGAGCTTGAACGTATCGAGGGTTGAGGGAAGCTCTATGAACAACAAAACATTTCTAATACTGGGCGGGTATGGCAACGTAGGGCTGTATTTGGCCCGATTGCTACTGCAAGAAACTGATATTCAACTTGTGTTGGCTGGGCGAAGTAGCAAGAAGGCAAAACAAGCAGCAGCCCAATTGAATAGCATTTTTGAGGGAGACAGAGTTGCGGGAATCCGTGCCGATGCCTCAGATGCAGAAGATCTCAAAAAAGCCTTTGGAGAGGTGGATTTTGTGCTTGTGGCTTCCAGCACTGCTAAGTATGTGAAAAAGGTTGTTAGAGCAGCGCTGGAAGCAGGCATCGATTACTTGGATATTCAGTATTCAACAAAAAAGGTCCCTATACTGCAGTCCATGACAGGAGAAATCGAAAAGGCAGGCCGTTGTTTCATCACCGAAGCTGGATTTCATCCTGGGTTGCCGGCGGTGCTGGTGCGCTATGCGAGTAGGTACTTCGACTGTTTGGAAGTGGCTCATGTGGGTAGCGTCATCAAGATAAACTGGCGAGAACTCTCTTTGTCACAGTCCACTACTGATGAATTTATGGAAGAGATGTTTGCCTTCGAAACTTTGTTCTTCAAAGATGGCAAATGGAAAAAAGCCAGAATGCTCGGTATGATGGATTATATAACAATGGATTTTGGCAGAGAATTCGGTAAGCAATATTGTGTGCCCATGTTCTTTGAGGAGATGCGTTCCATTCCTAAGATGTATCCATCTTTGAGGGAAACTGGATTCTTTGTGGGGGGGTTCAACTGGTTTGTGGATTTCTTGGTGTTGCCTTTGAGTATGGTTGCTTTGCGTATCTGGCCACATGGAATGAAAAAACCAATGGAGCGGTTGATGGACTGGGGTTTGGCAGCTTTTTCATCGCCACCTTACGGTGTGGTCTTGAAGATCGAGGCAACAGGCGAGAAAGATGATCATGCCAGGGAGATGGAAATCTCTCTCCATCACAAAGATGGCTATATGTTTACAGCCATTCCAGTTGTTGCTTGTTTGCTGCAATACCTTGACGGCTCTGCGAAAAAGCCAGGTCTTTGGATGATGGGTCACCTGGTTGATCCAACCCGCTTGATGAAGGATATGGAGCGAATGGGAATTGAGGTTCGAATTAAAGAAAAGAGGGGGAACGGCAGATAACAGAGTATTTATAGTTCGCTTCGCCCAATGCCTGCGATACTTCGCAAACTTGCGGGCCGTTATATGCCAAAGCTCTCTGAGATAGCGAGGAACAAGACCATGTCAAAGATATACATCCAACCACCAAATTATGATAGTTTTGATAAATTCCTAGAGTATGCGAAAGAATACGATTACAACTTGGAGATTGCATCCTTTGCATATAGCAATTTATTAGACACTAATTGGCAAAAAATATTGAAAGATCATCAACAAAAACTACATGACTTTAAGGGAATAATTTCCCTTCATGGGGCATTCCAAGATTTAATCATTCATAGTAGAGATAATAAAATTAGAGAAGTTGCAAAAGATAGAATTTTTCAAAATCTTGATATCGCCAAAGTTCTAAATGCAAAATATGTCGTTTTCCATGGAAACTTTAACCCATTAATCACACACAAAAGTTATAAACAGAATTGGATTGAGCAAAACGTAAGTTTCTGGTCGAAAGTTCTTGACAAATACCAGATTGTAGTTCTGTTGGAAAATTTATGGGAATCAAGGCCAGACATTTATAGAAAGCTGTTAGACAGAGTCAACTCTTCACGCCTCAAAATCTGTTTTGATATGGGACATGCGAATATCTTCTCAAAAGCTCCCCTTGAGGAATGGATTGCTGTGTTACGTGAAGGCATTGTCTATATGCACGTCAATGACAATGAAGGGGATATCGATAACGAGCTCGTCCCGGGTGAAGGCAATATCAATTGGCATGAGTATTCAGATCAAATTGAAAAATATCAAATTGCCCCGGGAATAGTATTCGAGGTCGAAACACTTGAAAAAACGATACAATCACTCAAGTATTTTAGAGGTATCTATTTAGTTTTTTGATGTGACCTTGCAGACTAACAATTTTCTTGATTT
>JBHIDS010000085.1:0-9699 GCA_046760205.1 Candidatus Methanofastidiosia archaeon | reverse complement strand
GAAGCGGTACTGCTGCAATCACACCTAATGTGAAAATGAAAAACAAAATATACATTTTTGTAACCTCCTATTTATGTTCCAAAGTAATAACTACTTTTCCTTTGGCGTGTCCCTCTCCAAGATAACCGATAGCCTCTGGGGTCTCGCTCAGCGGGTATGTCCTGTCGATGACTGGTTTGATATTTCCTGATTCAATGAGTTCCTTTAGTATGACCAGGTCCTCATTGTTCGGTGTCATAATAAACGGGCGCCCCTGCTGGCGCATTAAAGGAGACAACACAAACGCCTTGATAACGTAACCCATGCCACCATGGCCACTATTAGGTATGAGAGTACCCTGTGGGGTGAGGGCACGTCTGAGGTCTGAGAACGAACGGTTTGCCACATTGTCGAGGATAAGGTCATAGTGCTGCCCACTTTGAGTGAAGTCCTTTTTAGTGTAATCAATGACTGAGTTTGCACCGATCGATAGGACCATGTCCACGTTCTTCGTGCTGCAGACACCGGTCACTTCAGCTCCGAGCGACTTGGCGATCTGAACAGCGAAAGTTCCCACACCTCCCGATGCGCCATTGATCAAGACCTTCTGACCTGGCTGCACCTTTCCCGCATCGCGAAGACCCTGGAGGGCGGTAAGTGCTGCGGTAGGCACTGCTGCAGCCTGCTCAAACGTGAGGTTTTTTGGTTTCATAGCGAAATTGTCTGCATCTGCACTCACATACTCGGCGAAAGTGTGGTTACACGAGCCGAACACCTCATCACCTGGTTGAAACTGCGTCACCTTTTTTCCGACCGCCTTAACACGCCCTGCCACGTCCCATCCAAGAATATGATTCTTTGGTTTTAGAAACCCGAGAACCAAACGAATGGCCCATGGACTACCTCTCATGGAGAAGTAGTCACCTGCGTTGAGGGCTGCTGCGTGAACACTTACCAGCACATCGTTTTACTTGACCACCGGCTTGTCTACTTCTTTGAGCTGAAGAACCTCGGGTGGTCCGTATTTTTCATATACAATTGCTTTCATACCATCCTCCTTCTAAGCAGTACTTCCCATATCAACATTACTACATGGGCATGGATCATTTCTCCCTAAATTATTAACGCAACCTGAATGAATCAACTAGAGGGTTTGCCGAGGATTTCTTTGGCGGGAAGAGCTAACCCAACTATCCAAAGTATGAGCCATATTATGCCAAGTGTTATCCAGAAACTCGGCCATAAGCCAAGTGTTGCGCCAGTGTAGTTAACGATGAGGATCCCGGGCGCAAATATAGGGCCTATGGCCAACATTGCGTACCAAGCCCATTTTTCTCCCTTCCTATAGGGTATCAAAGATATGACGGACCAAAATAAAGCGAGAATTAACAGATATAACCCCCGGGTTTGTGTAGAAAGGTCTATAGTATCCACCAATTTTGGGCTGAAATCACGAATCTGCGAAACAGTTGGCAACTCTTCGCCTGAGATTTCGGAACCGGGAAGCAATAACATCTGAGATAACCCACCGAACACAGGTAGTATCGCGACCGCGAATAGCAAAGCGGACGCAACATTTAGTCTTCTACTCATTAGTCACACCTCCTTTCTTTTAGTTCAAGAACATCAGGTGGTCCGTATTTCTCATATACAATTGCTTTCATCTTACCTTTATTTTCCATTTTTTTCACCATTTTTCCAATTTTTTTCACTATCGATTATAAATCACTATTGTGTGTAAAACTTTAAGATTCTAAGACGTAGTGGTGGGATACCCTTTTTTGTGCCACAAATCCATGCCCCCTGTTAAGCTCTTAACATCTTTAAAACCTGCTTCGGCCATAATTTCAACAGCAATCAAAGACATTCCACCACCCGGACAAATAGTTACTATTTCCTTTTCTTTAAATGAATGAAGATCCTCGAAATTAGATGCTAATTCCATAATAGGGATTGACCTAGCATTTGGAATATGTCCATAAGCTCGATAAGCTCCCTCAGCTCCATCAAATTCTTTTCTGTCTCGAACATCAATTATTAACGGAGGCAGATTAGAATTTATGCGATCAAGTAAATCATCAACAGTAATTTCAGATACGGCCGGCAGATACCACCTCCTTTTTCTGACTCTATACAAAAACATCCTTATGAATTTAAAGAACATCTGACGCTTACTAATTTTCATTTCAATCTCCTCCTAATTTCCCTTCAGTGCTGGGCCACTTCCAGGCATACCAGACAATTAGTGCAATAAACACAGCTTCTACAATTATATAAAATATACCATAAGCCCAAGTCTCATCTGTCTCGACGGGTACAAGCATTGTAGTGAGCAAGACACCAGCATGGAATATACCCACGATGATGTTTGCCCAGCGATTCCACTTAGCCTTCAATGTTAGGGACAGGAAAACCATAACACTCGGAATCGCCATTAATATTGCAGCTCCCAACAAAAATACTTGATTAATTTGTATACCAACCACTTCTCCCGATATTACATCCTCTATATGCCCCGGTTGATAAAATGCCAAAACATCCGCATATAAATAAAAAAACATTAAAGTTACCCATAATGCTGAAAGTTTTATCTTCACATTTACCTTCACATCTTCCAAGATCGTTGCGGTCTTTTTATTTGGATCCATTTTTTACCACCTCCTGTGTTGATCAAACAAATTATCTAAGGGACTCTTCATATTCCTTATGTGTTTATTACTAAAATGAATATATGTTGATGTAGCTTATAAACATTTCTGTTATATTGGGATTATCCAATAACTCTTTTTTGTCAACATCCTCTAATTGCCAACCCCAAACCTGTAAAATTTTGTTCACTCAGCAAAATCAAATCTCTTTTTTGATTAAATTGTTCAAGGTAGGTCTAATTTTTGAGGGTTTTTAGATTTTCCACTCTACTCCAAATCCTTTATCCTTTCTATCCCCTCTCTCAAATCAATTTTGGGTTCGTAGCCCAAAATTGTCCTAATCTTTGAAATATCTGCAAGGGTGTGTTTCACATAGCTGTTTAGGGGATTTGGGACATATACAGGCTCTATGCTTGTGCCTAAAGCTTCGTTTAGAATTTCCACTATCTCATTGAAGCTCCTTCTCTCTCCCCTCCCAACGTTGAAAATCTCTCCATTTATGTTCTTTCTCTTCATAGCCAAAAGGTTCGCCTGAACAACGTCCTCCACATAGGTAAAATCTCTAGTTTGAGTTCCATCTCCATAAATTACAGGCCTTTTTCCCCCTCTCATCTTCCACAAGAACTGGGAGAGAACATTTGCATACTTTCCCTTCGCCTTCTCATGAGGACCATATACACTGAAGTACCGCAGCCCAACAGTTTCCAAACCAAAGTATCTGCTGTAGATCTTTGCAAAGTACTCTACAGCCAATTTAGAGGTAACGTAAAAGCTTATAGGCTCAATTTTCATATCTTCGGTGTGAGGAATTGGACTGTTTCCATAAAGAGAGGAACTTGAAGCATAGATCACTCTCTTCACACCATTTTCTTTCGCTGCCTTAAGTACGTTGATGAATCCATTGAGGGTTGCTCTAACTGCATCTCTTGGGTCAGGCTCATACATGGGTGCAGAGCTTGCTGCAGCTTGATGAAAGACGTAATCCATATCCCTCAAAACCTTATTAACTGTCTTTATATCTGTAATATCTCCAACAATGATTTCTACCTCTCTTTCAACTTTTTTCAAGTTACGTTTCGTTCCCAGAGAGAAATTGTCCAAAACCCTTACCTCATAGTTCTTATCAACAAGAGTCTCCACAAGATTGCTCCCAATGAATCCTGCTCCACCAGTCACCAAAACTCTGTATCTCATCGTACCACATTTACCTTGCTTTTAGGTTTATATATATTTGGTGCCAATTCTTGAGAAGTACATTAAAGTTTTCATTTTGAAATAATTTGTGTAGAAATTTTTTACTTTTGAAAGAAAAAGAAATTTATATAACGATATAAAGAAACTGTCATTGAGAGTATTTTTTTCATACCTAAAATATGAAAAGTTGCTCAATCAAACACAAAGCGAGGTGATAAATTGGAAAAGATGATTAAAGTTAAAAAAAATTCTGGGGAGTTAGAACACTTTGACAGAAACAAACTCGCAAGATCTCTCAAATTGACTGGTGCTGAAACAGACATTGCAAGAAGAGTTGCCGACGCAATAGAGGTTCATGAGGGCATGAGAACAAGGGAGATAAGGAGACTGGCTGTTGAAGAACTTCGGAAAGTCAATGCAGAAGTTGCTGAGAGATATGAAAGGTTTGAGAATAAATAAAAAACCACTTTATCTCTTTTATTTTTTAATTTGAGTTATGACTATGGGAATTGGATTGCCGTGATTGTGAGCATAGCTCTGTTCACCTTCTTTGTTTTCAATTGAGTGGATGGATGCTGGTGATGGTGGTCTTTGCATAATAGTATTTATCCGAAGTAATTTTTGCTGGTGGAGTTCAAGAGTTTATGATTCTGATAGGAGGATTACTTCCCAGATTTCAAGGTTTGAAAGAGGCGATGTAATGGCGGTAGATCCCATATGTAAGATGCAAGTGGACGAGAAAACTGCAAAGTGGAAGACAGAGTACAAAGCAAAGTTTTTAAAAGAGCCTGAGGATAACGAAAAAGGTTTGTCTTGAGATTTTTCAATTTGCAAAGAATTAATGAATTTCTTTTTAAAAAGGAAATCGAAAAACATAAATAGAAGTCTATATGATAGGTGAAAAGTGATTCAATGGTATTTGGATTGTTTGAGAAAAAGTGTGAATACTGCAACAAAAAGATTGAGGGCGAGGTCCTAGAAAAGTTTGGAAAGAAATTCTGTTCAGAAGAACATGCGAGAGCCTACCATAGAAAGATAAAGAAGATGAAAAAAGGAAAGAAAAAATCTGATAAAAGTTGCTGTCATTAAAGGAGGAAGAAAATGAAAAAGCTTTTTGTAATATTTTTAATTCTAACTCTTATAGTCCCCTTGAAAAGTGAAAAAGAACCTGTAAAGGTCTTGATAGACAACTATCATTCAAATGAAGATTCCAATCCAATAAATGACTTTAGAGTCTTTAGAAAAACTTTGGAAAAAGATTTTAGCTTTGAGGTAAAAAGAAAACCTATCACAAAAGAGCTTTTGAAAGAATACAAAATATTGATTCTTGCAAATCCCCATAAGCCTTTGAGCAAAAGTGAGATTGATACAATCCTTGATTTTGTGGAAAATGGAGGCTCTGTTTTGATGGGTGGTGTTGCATCTTCAGATTGGAATGATGAGGCTAGAGATTCCTACAACACTTTGGCTAAAGAATTTGGTTTCAGATTTATGAAAAGCACTGTAAAGGATGTTACAAACAACATTGGATGCCTCTGTACCCCAGTATTCCACAACATCAACCGCCACGAAATAACCTTTGGAATAGGAGAAATTGCAATTAGGTATCCAGCTTCAATTGAGGTTAAGGATGGAGAAATTCTTGTATATGGTGATGATGATACATACAATATTGGAGATGAAAAGGTTTGGGGTGAAGATGTTGTTGTTGCCATGACAAATATTTATGGAAATGGAAAAGTGGTGGCTCTTGGTTCTTTGTCCATTTTTCTTGATTCAAGAATTAATTTTAATGATAACTTGGTGTTTGCAAAAAATGTTATGAATTGGCTTTCAAAGTCAAATGTTCCTCCAAAGAGAGGTAGACCTGAAGTTGTAATCTTAACAAATGAAATAGACAGAAACTTGGTGTTGGAGAGCTATTTCAAGAAAATGGGATTGGAGATTTTTGTTGTATCTCCTTTGGAGTTTGAGAGCTACAAAGAATACAAATTCATAATAATTTTGGGAGGACCTGATGCACCTCAAACTTCAAAAATAACTCAGCAAGTATTGTCTGAAAGAGAAAAAGAGTATCTAAGACAAAAGAACAATTCAAATGCCTACCTGAAGAGAGATGTTTGGAGGGAGAATCAAATTGTTTTTGTTCTTGCTGGAAATGATAGAAACTTGACAAGAGAAGTTGTTTTGAAGTCAATGTACATTATTTATGAAATAATTGTTGAGGGAAGTTATTGATAAAGAAACCAAAGCCACAACATACATTAGAATTTCTGTTGTTAAACCTGAAGAGTCTCAAGATTTTTTTTAATTACAACACCTTTAAACTATGGTTTATACTACAGTGATGAAGATATAACGCTTAACACATTTTTGGAGGGAGGAAGTTATAAATGGGTAAGTAATAAAAAATTTCTTTCATTTTGACAAGTTTTACCCTCAAAATTTCTTCAAAATGAAATAAAAAAACTTTTAAGTGAACACAAAAATAAAAGAACTATGACAAGATGTGAGATTTGTGGAATGAGAATAAAGAAAATAAAGGAAAAAGACCATGAACACATATGCTTTCAGTGTGGAATGTCTATAACTAAAAAAGGTTTCTCTATAAAGGTAAACAGAAATATATTTTACTTTTGCTGCGAAAGGTGTAAACAACTCTCCAAAGGTGGTTTTATTGGCTGAAGAAAAAAAGATTTCAAGAAGAAGTTTTCTAGACTTAATGCTGGGAGCTGTCTTTACGATCACAGCCTTTATTTTTGGATTACCAATATTGAAATATCTCTTTCCTCCAAAGAGAATGGGAGAGCAATTTGGATTTTTAGAAGTTGCAACCATTGATGAAATCCCAGTTGGAGGAGAAAAGGATATAGTATACAATGGAAAGTCTGCAGCTGTCACTCACCCAAGGGAAGACTTGTTCTTGGCTATGTATAGGATTTG
The DNA here is from genome assembly GCA_046760205.1 of Candidatus Methanofastidiosia archaeon. Classification (GTDB taxonomy): domain Archaea; phylum Methanobacteriota_B; class Thermococci; order Methanofastidiosales; family SZ-28-30; genus JBHIDS01. The sequence goes on along the minus strand of JBHIDS010000085.1, from coordinate 2,935 downwards.
CACCCATTTAGGTTGTATTGTTCCTTGGGATTCTGAAAGAGAGATTTTTCAATGTCCATGTCATGATGGAAGGTTTGATATTTATGGAAAAAATATTTATGGACCACCACCAAGACCTTTTTGGAAGTTAGAGATAGAGATAGTTGGAGAGAAAATATTGGTAGGTCCAGGAGAAGAACCTAGCCAGTGAAAGTAAAAGGTGATTTATATGATAAAAGTAATAGATCTTTGGAAGATATATGAGAGAGGAAGCGAGATGATCAAGGCTTTGAAGGGAATAGATTTGGAAATTCCAAAGGGAAACTTTGTGACTGTTATGGGACCAAGTGGTTGTGGAAAATCCACTCTTCTGCATATCTTGGGGGGAATTGATACTCCAACGAAGGGGAAAATTTTGATCAATGGAAAAAACATTGGAGAAATGAAGGATAATGAATTGACAGAATTCAGAAAGAAAAACATAGGATTTGTTTTTCAATTCTACAATTTAATCCCAACTCTCAACGCTTTTGAGAATGTTGAGCTTCCCTTGATAGCTCTAAATGTTCCAAAGAATGAGAGGAGGAAAAGGGTTGAGGAGATCTTAGGAGTTGTTGGGCTTGAGGAAAGAATGTACCACCTTCCCTCAGAGCTCTCTGGGGGAGAACAACAGAGGGTTGCAATTGCAAGGGCAATGGTTGCAAAGCCTCGCCTAGTTTTGGCTGATGAACCCACAGGCGATTTGGATTCAAAATCTAGCAGAAAGATAGTTGATTTGATGTTAAAGCTCAATAGAGAGCTTTTGCAGACTTTTGTTGTGGTAACCCATGACTTGAGTGTTGGGGAGAGGGGAAATATGAAGATACATTTGAAGGATGGAGTGGTGGTTTGAATGCTTAAGTTTTACAAATTGGCTTTGAGAGATTTACTCCATTACAAGACAAGAACAATTCTGTCTGTTACTGGAATCTCCATAATCGTTGCAGTTTTCATCACCTTGAGTAGCATCTCACAAGGTATTGGAGAGATGATATCAGAGACTCATGGAAATGCAAGGAACCTTGTAATTTTAGATGAGGGAAACATAGATGCATGTGAGGGATTGATCTCAGAGGATGTGGTTTCATACCTTAGAAGGTTTCCACAGCTCTCCTATATTTCTCCCATGATTCATGGATTCATTCAATATGAAGAAAAAATGATGGCGATAAGAGTCGTTAACTTAGAGGACTATCAAGAGGTACACGATTTTGAACTGGTTGAGGGCTCCCTCTTAGAGGAGGGAAACTACGCCCTCATTGGAGAGGACCTTTTAAAGCTCTTTGATTTAGATGTGGGAGATCTAATAGATGTGGTGGGTGAGGAGATTGAGATAGTTGGAATTTTTAGAACAGATGGATTTGTGAACAGTGAGATATGGGTGCCAATGGATCTGGGAGAGGAGATATTTGGGAGAGACACCCACACCTTTGTTCTTCTTCAAGTGTATGGTGATGAAGACTTGGACGCAGTGATTGAGGTTCTGAAGGATGATCCCTATCTCGAGGACAAGGTGGATGTTTACACAGAGAAGGCAAATTGGAGAGAGATGGGAAAACAGTTTGAACAGTTTGAAGATGTGATGTTCTTAATCTCGATCATTGCATTATTTGCCATAATCTTTGGAATTTTTAACGTTGTTTCAATGACTGTCACAGAGAAGACGAAAGAGATAGGGATGCTGAAAGCTATTGGGTTAAAGAGGGGAGAAATTCAAGAAATTTATGTTATAGAGGGATTGATTCAATCTCTCTCTGGCTTTGTTCTTGGAATTTCTGTTGGAGTTTTAATAGTTTTCTATCTTCGAAGTTATTCAAATGTTGCTATGGTTTCAGTATCTGTGGCTCCAGTCTTGACCCTTCAAAACATCTTTTTGGCTTTCTTTCTCACCCTGAGTTTTGCACTGATAGGAGCATACGTTCCATCGAAGAGAGCCTCAGGTATCAGGATAATTAAAGCCTTGAGAGGGATTTGATGAGAGAGATGTTCTCCTTGGGTGTGAGAGAGTTGGTTTTGAGAAGAAATTCTACCTTGGGAATAATCTTTGGAATTTCTGTGGTTTTGATGATATTCCTATCTCTCGAAAGTATAACAGAAGGCGTTGAAAAGAGCCTAGTTGGAACTGAGACTGAAAAGATGATGGTGATGCAAAGAGGACAGGGAATGGTTTGGTCAAGCTATCTTTTAAAAAGCTTAGAAAAAGAACTCGAAGAACTTGGGGTCGAAGTAATTGTTCCTGAGCTTAGGTTGATGAGAGTTGTGGAAGGAAACTATGTGCTCCTAAGAGGGATTCCTCTAGACAGATATCTTGAAGTTGAGGACTTTGAAATGATAGATGGGGAGGCACTGGGAGAGGGAGATGAAGACCTTTTGATGATTGGAAAAAATGTCTCAGAACTTTCAAATATCAACGTTGGGGATGGCTTTGAAATAATGGGAGAGAGCTTTTCTGTAAAAGGAGTATTTGAAACAGGAACCATAGCAGACAACGAGATATGGTTTGATCTTCAAAAGGTGCAAGAACTCTTTAACTCTAAGGACTTTGTTACAACCTTTGTGGTGCTCATCGATGAGGAAAGGAAGGCAGAGATAGAGGATGAGCTTGATGTTCAAGTGAACAACGAGTCTGAACAGATGAGAAGCATAAATCAGGGAATGGAGAGTCTCTACAATCTTTTAAGACTGGTTTCTGTGATAGCTGCAACAGCTGCAATTCTTGGAATAATGAATCTGATGTTTACAGTTGTGAAGCAGAGACAGAGAGACATTGCAATTCTCAAATCCGTTGGTTTTGGAAAGAGAGAAGTGTTGAGTTATGTTGTCTCTCAATCCATATTACTGTCGGTTTCAGGCTTTCTTGTCTCCTTGATAATGGCTCTGATATTTACAAAAACTGCAAACATTGGTGCAATGGGAA
>JBHIDS010000084.1:0-9744 GCA_046760205.1 Candidatus Methanofastidiosia archaeon | reverse complement strand
GGAGACATGGATTATGAGAAAGGACACGCAGAACGTCAAAAAGATTTTGATATCGCTTTTGAAGTTGCTCCAGAAGTATTGCCGAATGACATTGACGTTAACCTGACATTGTCAAAGTATCAGGCTGAGCTGGGTGAGAAGATTTATGCTTATACGAGTGGCATAATACATGTTAAAGAGTGTCTGAAGTGGTTGAAAGTAGGGGCAGTAGGGTCGGCGCCAAGGTGCCTGAACTGGAACGAATACGATGTTGTTGCCACCCCCAACAACACAAACACGTACTTCAATGTCGAGGGCCTGGACATAGAGTCGTATCTTGATATGGACAACAACCAGTGGTTCATAGAGATTGACACTGACTATGTTTATAATGCTCCTATAATCAATAACCTGAGCGGTTCTCCATTTTACTGTTCTGTTGCTGGCGGCGAGTGCAAGAGTGATTGTGAAGCAGGAGAATTTTATTTTTCTAGTCACCAGTGTCCTGGAACCAAGTGCTGCTCTTCTGATGAATTACACAATGTAGTTGACCTGTACAGTTCTTTGGCTCTTTCGGCCGTGGTATGGGATCCGCAGAACCAGAGTATTGACGTGAAAATGGTCAACACCCAGGACCCTGACGAGGTTTTGTGCAATGCTAATTGCCAGCCAACATGTTTGGAACAGGAATGCTCCCAAACAGGACAAGAGTGCCATGAAAGATGCGTGGGAAGCGGAGAATTAGCAGACTGTTTTACTGTTTGCGAAGACGTATGCGTCCAGTACTCTTGTGTGAAGAGTGGTTATGCCTGCTCATGCTCTTATTATGCTGATGAGCCAGGACGGATGTATTATCATGCTGTTGCAACTGACTCTGATATGTATGAGTATTCCTCGCCATGGGATGACTTCTTTGTTGACGAGATTAAGGTTGAGAATTTTGTTGAAGAGCAGGTGTGTACAGGAAAGATTAACCCAAAATACGAGCGCACAGAATTCTCAGCACTTGTAAGAGATTTGGATGATTCGCCTGTTAACGTGAGTATTTGTGATGATAAAGATTGCTCAACAGTCTTCTGTGACATGACCTGTTCTGGCGACTCCTGGCTAACTGGTAAACAATGCTCGTGTTCTTACACCTTTGCCGGAGAAACTGGATACAAGATAGTTGCAACCAATGAAAAGAACATAACTGATGCAACTAAAGGAGGGACTGGTACTACTGACTGTCCTGAAGAGGAAGAAGAGCCTGGCCCGATTCGGGGTGAGCAGGCTGGTTATGATGTTATACAGCCTGTTAAAAAGTTTGTTCAATAGAGTTTTACTTCTTCCTCCTAACCTCCTCAGAGATGATATCTTCCTCAATATCTGCAAGCTTTTTCAACCACTTACCCTTTAGCCTCTTATAGGTTTTTTGATCTATCTCATCAGACATGAATTTTATCTCAAGGTTGTCAAGGGCTTTCTGAATTCTTTCCTTTGTGAATTCAAGCTCAGAGATACGAGTTTTTCTGTTAAAGGATTTCTTGCAGTAAGGACAAACCTTCATTTTTTCATAAATGAGCTTTCCACAGAAGACACATGGGGAAAGGATTTTCTCACTTTCAATTTGTTCTTTCTTAAATTTTTCTAGAACCTTCCTCTCGTATCTTTTTCCAGAGAAATACCCAACAAAGCTATTCACTATCAAAAACACGATAAAGACTTTCCTTAAGGGAAATTCTCCGAGAGCTATGAGAGTTAAGAGGAAACTCAAAAAAGTGGAAAATCTTCTTGATTTTGTAATGTAACCAAAAGCAAAGGACGTGAGAATGAGCATGATTAAAACCAAAGTCCAGGTTTCTCCGCTCTCTCCCACCTTCCCAGCACTCGCCAAAAATCCTCCCCAGATGATGGCACCAATTGTTAGGACAATGTTTTTTCTATTTATTTTACTCTTAAGCCTCAAAGTCAGAGACTTTAAAATTTTCATCAAGAACAAATCTTTCCCTCTTATAAAAAGCTTTCTCCAAATCGATAACTTTATTAACTTGGTGAGGAAAAGAAAACTCATGGAGAAAGGCAGGTCAGAGCTTTTGAGGCTTGCAAGTTTGACAAAAGAGGGGATACCGAGGGGAGCAAGCTTAATAGTTTCAGGTCCCCCAGGCTCTGGAAAGACCATTTTCACCCAACAACTCATCCTCGAGGATCTCGTAGCTGGAGGCTTTTGTGTCCTCGTGACTTCAAAAACAGAAAAAAGAAACATTCTAAAGTCTAAGAAAATCTTTGAGTGGGACATTTCAAAATTCTTAGATAATCAATTTAAGGTTCTTTCTTTCACTGACAAGATAAGAATAACAGATTTGGGAATAGAATTGTCTGAGGCTTTTGAGAGTAAGACTCCAACCCTCATAGTGATAGACTCTCTTACCCTTGCAAGTGTGGGTGTAGAAGAAGACATAGTTTATGAGAGTGCTGAGTTTCTCATCCAAAAGACAGGTAGGCACAACGCAGACATTTACTTTGTTTGGACTCCAACTAGGGGAACAGAGGATTTGGCTACAAAGCTTGAGAGTCTTGTGGAGGGGATAATCAGGTTGAGATTGGATGAGGACTTTACAAGATACCTTCGAATTCACAAGATGGTTGGAAGGAAACATGATCCTCGTTGGCACCAATTTTCAATTTCAAACAAAGGCATAAAGTTCTTAGAGAAACCTCTCCCTGAGAGAGACATTGAGGAGATGGACAGAGAGGAGTTGCTTGCAATGAGGGGAATTCCAGAACCTTCAGAGGAGTTCATAAAGGACCTTCTTGAAAAGCAGGACTTGGAACACTTAATTCCAAAAGAGAGGAGGGGAAAGAGAGAGGATTTGAAGATAGTTTTGGAGGTGCATCAAGCAAAATACTTAGACAAGAGAAAGGACTATGTTAGAATTGACAAAAAGGCGAGAGAATTTCTGAGAGTAAACATTGGAGAATATGTTGAGATCATTGGAAACTCAAAGATAGTGGCCGAGGTGAAGGAAGCCTACCAAAAGGATGTTGGAAAAGAAATGATAAGAATAAATAAGAGATTGAGAAACCTCATTGGAGTGGACATAGGGGATGAGGTTCTTATAAAGAATTATCATCCAGATGACCTATGAAACTTGAGAAGATCTTTGTATATGGAACTTTAAAGAACCTTGATTTTCTAAAGGAGAGATTTGGAATAGTTCCAAAGAAAGTAGAGGATGCCTCAGTTAGGGGAAGACTCTATGACTGCAAGTACTTCCCAGTACTTCTAGAGGAAGAGGGTGAGGTTTTTGGAAAACTTCTAACTATTTCTGAATTAAAAGAAGATGAAACTCTCTTCGACAGCTTCGAGGGGATATCCAGAAATGGTATCTATCTCAGAAAGAGGGTAAGGGTCTTTCTTAGAGATTCGGAAGATGAAGCCTACGTTTATGTTGGAAATCCAAGAAACGAATTTATAAAAAGATTCTGTAAGAAGAAGAATTTTATAAAAGAAGGGATTTGGGACTAAGCCTCTTCAGACTTTTTTCTCTTCAAAAATAAAATCACCACCACACCACTTACGAAAACCAAGATTAGTAGAATAAAAAAGTATATTAAAGAAGGTTTAAACCCTCTCCTCTCCCTTGCAAGATATAAAATTATATTTTTAAGTAACCTTTCGTTGTCGGAATCCCCAATCCTAAGGGAGAACATGGAGGCATCTGGGCTTGCCACCACCCTGCCTTTAAAGTACTCAAGAACTCCCAAAGCTCCCTTTACTTCACAACCTGCATCTCCAGTAATCATGAGTGTTAAGGCTGGAGGATGAGTCTTGAGGGTTGCAGAGTTTCCCAAAATACACTCTCTAACACCCGAAAGAATCGGATGGTCTGAAAAAATCTCAACTGGGTGTATTTTTGCAAACTTTACCTTTCCTAAAGAGTCTTTTGAGTCCGAGGGAAGACAATCTGAAAATCTCATGTAAAACTCTTTTGCAAGTTCGTTCTGGGCTTTTATAATCCTCTCTCCCTCCCTGTTTTCCAGATTGAGTTCAGGGCTTTCAGCCATTATGAAAAGTCCATTACCACTCCTCACAAAATCTTGGATGAAGCTTATCTCTTCTGCAGAGTAGGGAGAGAGCATGGGTGGAACTATCAATACATCATATCCTGATACATTAAGAGGAATTTCAAAGTTAGACTCAATCTCAAACCCCATCTCGCCCAAAACTTCTAGAAATACCCTCATTTCAGCATCTTTCAATCTGAATCCTGCACCGTTTACAATCCTACTCTCATCGTAGAGAATTTTTTTAGAGCTTTCAACCTTTAAGGAAGATGAAAGGAGAAGAAGGATTGTAACCCCAAGCTTTACTTTCATAAAATTCTCATTCATGGTTGAACTAAAAAAATATCGAAGTCGAGGAAATAAGAAGACAATTGCATATTTTTTCAGGCTCGACTTCGACGTATGGATTTTGTATTCATCTTATTTAAGCTTTTCGCTCATCTACTTTCCAAGGGCACTCTTCAAGTCCATGGCGTGCTCTTGTTCCATAGCTAGAATCTCTCTCAATCTCTGGGCTAGCGTCAACTCTTTGAGCTCCTCTGTCTGGTCTATCCTCTCCTTGTACCTTCTTATGGCATCCTCTTCGCCCTCAAGGTCTTGAGAAAGCATCTCTATCGCATCTTTAGAGGTCTTTGCATCATAGACCTCTACCGTGGGAGTTCCTCCAAGATAATCTATCTGATCCACCAAAATCAGGGCATGGGAAAGTTCCTCTTGAGCATGGATCTTTATCTCCTTTCTTATATCACCATACTCGGCCCCAGTTATAACTCCACTGTGCTGAATGTACTGTATCATTGCAGTGTACTCCCAAGAGAGGTCCCTGTTGAGCAAAGCTATGAGTTCTTTTAAAGAAACCATCTCTCTCACCTCTTAAAACTTTTAGATTTTGGTTTTTAACTCTTTGTATGGTAAGAATGACAACTCGTTCTTGATCGCTGAGATAACTGGGATTAGTTTTTGATGGGGGAGGAAGGTTAATGATGTTAAGAGGAAGATAAAAAAACAATGATTTATATGCTCCCAAGCTATTTAAGTTCACTCAACAAATAACTTCCCACCTTTGCCTTCTTGCATAGATTATGCAATTTTTTATCATCTGTAAAAAGAGGAGTTTTAGTTAAAATGGTACATGTTAACAAGACACTATCAAATCCACTGGCTTTGTATTTTGCACTTATTTCAATTGCATCATGCAAACCTCCTCAATTTTTCTTGCAAGCTTTATTCCAAATTTTTCATTCTTTTCTTGTAGTTTTCATCCTTTTTTCTTGGAGGAATTATTCCCTTTATGATTACAGAAGTATCAAAAGTTAACTCTTTTTCACCAATCATAATCTCTTTCCCTCATTTCTCTTATCAATTTAGTGGGGTCAACATCTTCTCCTCTTTCGACAACTTTTGAAGCTTCAGAAACCAGTTCCTCGAACTCTTTTTCATCTCGGAATTTTCTCTTTACTTCAAACAACTCTTTTCTAGCTTTGAGTAAATTTGCTCTTAGAGTTTGCAATGTAGATTCCAACTTCTCTATCTTTTCATAAACGATACTCATTCAATCACCATTCAATTTTTAGAACAGATTCTTTATTTTGATGTTTTCCTTTGTCTTTCAACAGCTGAGAAGTTTAACCTTGATGTGAAGAGAATTACTAATCATTTCGAACTTTCTGAAAATAAAATTCTTTTAGTTCTTGGAGGTCATGAAGCTTACACAGACGAGAATATGCCAACCAATATATCAAAGGATTATTTGAGTTCGAAGGATAAATTGGAATTGAAAGCCACTCAAGATGCTAAATTAGTTAAAGTTGTAGAAAATCCGTTTGGTAGAAAGTAGAGATTAATCATATTTGCTGGTAACGCAAGAGACGATACCGCGCTGATCCCTTTAGGAAATTATGATGAACCCAAACCCTTAAATCTCAAAGCTCTTAATAAAATTATGCTTCGCAAACTCAGAAACTACTTCATAGCAGGTTTGGTGGTGGTCATTCCCACCATAGTTACCTTCTACATCCTATACTGGGCCTTCATATGGACTGATAATTTGCTTGGAAAGTATCTCAAGGAGTACATCTCTTTTCATGGAAGACAGATTTATGGTCTGGGCATCGTCTTGGTTGTGGTTGTTGTTCTCGTAGTTGGGATGTTTGCCACCAACTACTTTGGAAGAACTTTGATATCCTCAATTGAGAAATTTATCTTAAGGCTTCCCTTGGTTAAAAAGATATACTCTGCCTCAAAGGAGATAAGCGATGCTGTGCTTTCAGAAAAGAAGATCTTCCAGCGCGTTGTCTTGGTGGAGTATCCGAGGAAGGGAGTCTACTCTCTTGGCTTTGTAACTTCTGAGAGCAGGGGAGAGATACAGGCAAAGACAAGGAGAAACGTCTTAAATGTTTTCTTGGCAACCACACCCAATCCAACCTCAGGAATGCTCATAATGGTGCCAGAGGACGAAACCCTTCCACTGGATATGACTGTGGAAGAAGGTATGAAGCTTATAATCTCTGGAGGATTTGTGGTGCCTCTTTTCGATGAAAATCAGCTTCGCCTTAAGAGCAAAGCTAAAATGAAACCCACAGACATCGATCCAACCACAACACCAAGAGAATAGTAGCTGTAAAGTTTAACCTTTTCCTAAACATCCAACTTAGCCTCTCTCGCATACTCTTTAATAAACCTTCTTCTTGGCTCTACCTTCTCCCCCATCAAGATTGTGAATATCTCATTTGCCTTTAGGGCATCTGCTATTGAAACCTTCTTTATTATTCTCGTCTTGGGATTCATGGTGGTCTCCCAGAGTTGTTCTGGGTTCATCTCCCCAAGACCCTTGAACCTTTGAATCTCTGCATCTTTGAGCTCTGAAAGCCTTGAAGAGAGCTCTGAGTCTGAGTAGGCATAGAGGATTTTCCTGCCCTTTGAGAGCTTGTAGAGGGGTGGTTGTGCGATGTAGAGATAACCTACTTCAATCAACTCCCGCATGTACCTGTAAAAGAAGGTTAAGAGTAGAGTTCTGATGTGGGAACCATCCACATCTGCATCTGTCATTATGATTATCTTGTGATACCTAGACTTTGTGATATCAAAATCTTCGTCTATTCCTGTTCCAAAGGCGATGATCATGGTCTGGATCTCTTGGTTTCTTAAGATCTTATCGAGCCTTGCCTTCTCCACATTTAGAATCTTTCCACGCAGGGGAAGAATTGCCTGGTACTTTCTGTCTCTTCCCTGCTTTGCAGAGCCTCCAGCAGAGGGTCCCTCCACAAGATAGATCTCACACAGAGATGGATCCTTCTCAGAACAATCGGCAAGCTTTCCTGGGAGAGAACCAGACTCCAAAACAGACTTTCTTCTGGTAAGTTCCCTGGCCTTTCTTGCAGCCTCCCTTGCCCTCGCTGAAAGAATACACCTCTCAACTATTCTCTTTGAGACCTCTGGGTTCTCCTCCATGTACTCAGAGAGTTTTTCATAAAGAGCAGAGTCCACCAAACCCTTTACTTCAGAGTTTGAGAGCTTGGTCTTGGTCTGTCCCTCAAACTGAGGTTCAGAAAGCTTTACAGAAATAACTGCAGAAATTCCCTCTCTCACATCGCTCCCAGAGAGGTTTAAATCACTCTCTTTTAGAAGAGAGTTTTTTCTGGCATAGTCGTTGATGGCTCTCGTCAGGGCAGCCTTGAAACCTGAAAGATGGGTTCCTCCCTCCTGGGTGTTTATGTTGTTTGCAAAGGAGAAGATGTTTTCGCTGTAGGATTGGGTGTACTGGAGGGCAACCTCTAAGGACATGGTGTCAAGCTCTCTTGCAAGGTATATTGGGGAGTGTATAACATCCTTGTTTCTGTTCAGATGCCTCACAAAGGAGAGGATTCCTCCCTCATACTTAAAGGTTTTACTTCTCTCAAATCTCTCATCTTTTATCTCGATCTTCAAACCCTTGTTGAGAAAGGCAAGTTCTCTCATCCTCAATGAAAGGGTATCAAAGTCGAACTCTATGGAGTTGAAAATTTCTTCATCTGGAAGAAATCTTACAGAGGTTCCATTCTCATCGGTTTCTCCCAGAACCTTCAAAACATCTTGAGGCTCTCCTCTTTTGTATCTTTGATGATATATCTTTGAATCTCTGTAAACCTTTACTTCCAAAAACTCAGAGAGTGCATTCACAACTGAGAGACCAACACCATGAAGTCCTCCAGAAACTTTATAGGTTTTAGAATCGAACTTTCCTCCAGCATGAAGCTGGGTCATCACCACTTCCAAGGCAGGTTTTCCATACTTCTCGTGAAGATCTATGGGAATTCCCCTTCCATCGTCTCTCACTGTAATGGAGTTGTCCTTATGGATGGTTATAGATATATTCCTGCAAAAACCTGCAAGAGCCTCGTCCACAGAGTTGTCCACCACCTCAAAACACAGGTGATGTAACCCCCTCTCATCTGTGGAGCCTACATACATTGCAGGTGTCTTTCTCACAGCCTCAAGACCTTCCAAAACCTGAATCTGGTCTGCAGTATAATCCTGATTTTCCATGAAATTCTTTCGTTTTTATCAATATAAAGGTTGGTGTTCATTCCCCAGGTCTTGCTCCCTTCTTTTTAAGATAGAAGGCAAGAAGGACAAAAACTATGAATACTGGAACTCCAAGCTGCAGTTCTGGAGGGATCTTTTTCATTCTATCTAAAAAGGAGACTCTCATAACTTCTGCCTTCTCTCCTGCAAGAAAGGCAAAAAGGTTTACGGCAAGCTGCTTGTTCTGAGAGGATGCAAACCCACCCTCTCTGTCAGAGAAGAGGGAATCAGAGCCTATTGCCACCACAACACCCTCACCTATTCTCTCAATGGCAATGGCCACCATTTCCTCACCCTTTATGTAAGGAGCATCTCCCATACCATCAGCATCCTCAGAGTAAGAATCAGAATCTCCGCTTGCAACTGCAACTGCATTCTCTAAAATAGTTATAGAACTTCCACTTCTTAGGATAAAACCTGAAAGATTTTGCGTTATTGGGTGTTCTGAAAAGGTGTGAATCTCTGGATAATAGGATCTTCCGTTGAGGTTGTTAGTATCATCCATAAACTCATCGTCGTTGAACCTTATCGAAGAATCGATTCCCTCTAAGATTTCATTGAGAATATCAGGGTCTCCATAGTCCTTGTAGTCAGCCTCACACATTATGAGTAAACTCCCCCCAGCACTTACAAAATCAGAGATTGCCTGAACTTCAGAAGGAGAATAATCCTCTGCCGGGTCTGGAACAACCAAGATGTCGTACCCTTGAAGTTTTTCCGAAGAGAGGGGAGGGGAACTCAATGCATCCATCACGTACTTTTCTGAGAGGAACTCTATCAAATCAGGATTTTTCTCCATCGTGTAGTAGGTTCCATGAGCTTCATCAAAGAGAATCCTCTTTTCGGCTGAAACTTGGAATATCAAGGAGAAAAGGAGAAGAAGTAAGAGAAATCTCATATCACAGCCTCCCTTATCTTCTCTGCAATGGGAACTCCTATCGCCCCAGCAACAGCGTTTCCAAAAGCCCAGGTGAGAGTCATAAAGAGTGCTGCCTCTATTGCAATGAACTCATGCTGCAAGGCTGGTCTAAAGACGAAGAACAGAACACCCTGCATGGCAAGTCCTCTGATTCCACCCACCATAAAGCCATCTAAGAATTTCATTCTTCCAAGAAATGCATTCTTTCCTCTCAAGAATAGATATAAATCCACAGG
>JBHIDS010000083.1:0-9800 GCA_046760205.1 Candidatus Methanofastidiosia archaeon | reverse complement strand
AAAGCTTCATCAAGATTGCCTTGGTCTTGGAGAACTCTACCGATTTGATGGATTGCGCCAGCTTGGTTTTCATAATCATCGATATTTTCTGCACTTTGCAGAGCTTTTAAATAGAATTCATAAGCTAAATTGAGCTCCCATCTTGAATGATAAGTGTCTCCAGTTATATAACAAAATTTTAAAGCTTTTTTAGAATTATTAGCCAGGAAATAATGTTCTGCTGTTTGATGACAAGAAATTATTTTTCTATAAATTGATATTTCTTTTTTCTTATTAAAAATTGACTCAAAATATTCCGCAGCTTTTCCATGATAAACATCTAGGTGTTTTGGTCTTATAATTTTTCTTGTCTCTTCTCTAAAAATATCATGCCAAAATCTGAATTTGGCTTCAGGATAGAATCTGTCCCTTTGTGGCACTTTTATAGCAAAATACCGTAAAGTCTCTAGAATTCTAGGAATTTTTTTATCCAAAATTTGAGCCACAGCCTCTGGTTCAATATGCTCCCACAAGATACTTGATGCTTCTAAGACTTCTTTGTGCTCTTTTGGTAAATTAATTATTATATCTAAAACCTGGTCTCTTATCTCTGGTTTGAAATACTTTTTAATTGACTCTTCATTGAAATCTTTGCCTGATTCAACAATCGCATTAATCCCAAAAGTTAAGTGTAGTGGATGTCCATTTACCATTTTCTTTAATAAGTTTGCTTGGCGAGGAGATATTTTCAAGTCATGCCTGAGTTTGACAAAATCTATAATTCCCTCTGAATCTAAGCCTTGTAGATCATGTACTTTGGCAAATCTTTTAAAAATTCCATTTAAATTATTATATTTCTCAATGTCTTTCTTCAATTCTTCTTCTTCAAATTCTCTTCTAAAAAAGCTTATCAAAAATATGTTTTTTGGAAGATCATTCAAAATTGTATCAAAAATAGGATATTCAATTACAGAGGATTTTTGTAAATCATCTATGAATATAACTAGAATTTGCTTTTTCTTTGAAAATTCATTTCCAATTTCCTTTAAAGTGTCTAGAATTCTTCTTATCAAATTATGATATTCTGAAGATCTCAGATCAGAAGGTGCTTTTCCACCAAAAATAGCACTGAATGCTCGAAGTATTTTCATAATATCTAGGCTCGAAATATCTCTTCTCAACCTCTTTTTCAGACTTTCACATTTTTTTACTATTTTTTTAAAGACACGTTCAAATATCTCGGTTTCTGAAGAATTCTCAAGAAATTTTTCAGAAATACTTACTATGAAATAATCATCATTTTTTTCATTATGATGATCTATCAATTGAATGAGTTTGTTCTTAAGTGAAGACTTTCCTATTCCCATAATGCCTGTAAAAAGAACTGCTCTTCCATTTGTAGATTGTGGATTTTTTATATCTTCAATCAATTTCCAAAACAATTCCTGTTCAGATTCACGATTAGCTACTTGTTCAGCTGGTGCTTCATTTGGTTCAGCTATTTTAATGATAATCACCTTGAATGAAATATTCTTTTCTACTATTTAATCCTTTTTGTTATTTCAAGATTTTATGTTTTATTGGTTATTATGATTATTATTAATTGTTAGCCAAGCCTTTACCTGTCCTCGAAAGGTAAAAAATATAACAATAATTTTAAATAGTTCTAAGAAAGTTTCAAATGGTGAACTCAATGAGATTTCCCACTCTTCTAACCTTTGACTTCGATGCAGAATTTGTGATGCAAAACCTATATCCAAAGGATAGATACTGGTTGAGCCAGGGAGAGTACGGAGGAAACGTTGGGATTTACAGGATACTCTCTCTTCTTGAGAGGGAGAAGATTAAAGCCACTTTCTGTGTCGTTGGAAAGGCTGCAGAAAAGTATCCCAAGGCTGTTTTAAAGCTCACTTCTTTAGGGCATGAGGTTGCAGTGCATGGATACACGCATAAAGCATATCAAGAGCTTAGTTTTGAAGAGGAGTACCTAGAGATAACAAAAACTAGCAAGATTCTTAGAAAGCTCACAGGCGAAAAACCTTATGGACACAGAACCCCTGGATGGAGACCATCTGAAAACACCATCAAAATCTTGAGTCACAAGGGATTTTTATGGTCAAGCGACTATCTGGGTTGTGATACCCCTTTTTTTCATGAGATGGAGGGAAGGAAAACCAAGATTCTAGAGATTCCTGTGGCATACACCTTGGACGACTGGGACCTATTCTTTGGTGGCAATACTCCAAGCCAAGTTTTCGAAGTCTGGAAGGAGGAGTTTGATTGTCTCTTTGAGGAGAAAAAGCTCTTCTGTCTCACCTGTCATCCCCTGGTGAGTGGAAGACCTTCAAGGTTAAAGGCTCTAAAACTTTTCATCTCTCACGTAAAAAAACATAAAGAAGCTGAGTTCATGAGGATTATAGACTTTGTTAGGGAATTTGAAAAGAGCTAAAAAAAGCTCAAGGCAAAGGCTATACCACTCAAAAGCATTACCAGAATTAAAAAGTACGCCACCAATCTTCTCTTGGTTTCCGTCTTCATCAAATTACATTTGAGTGAAAGCTTAAAAACTTTTGGTGTTGACTTGTAATGCTATAAAACGTTGAGTAGGATTAAAAGTTAGCAACTCTGAAGTCACCGAAAACTTTATATATCAGGAGAAGTTAAAACTACTACCCAAATAGAAACTTTGTTTCGGAGGTTGGTTTATGCCTCAAGGATTACCCACACACTCACGGATTACCGCGAGGTATCCGTACTACAAAAGGCTTGATAGGAGCGTTCGAGTTGAAGAGAAAGTTGAAAATAGGAAAAATAAGAAAAAAAAGAAAATCTCATGGAGAAAGGTTTTAGGTTTTGCATCTCTTTCTCTCTTGATATATTTCATCTTGGCACTATCCCTTCTCTCTGCCAATGCCCTCATAAGCGATGAGCTTTTCCTAACTCATTCAGAAACTCTCAAAGTTGTCTCGCCTGGTGAAACTGCCGAGTTCGATTTTGTGATAGAGAACAGCTCATACTTTAAGAAAGAGTTTCATTTGAAGCTTGCCAAAAACATACCTAAGGGTTGGATAGCAAGCTTCTGTGACACTCAAACCTGTTTTTACGAGGAAACAACTTATTTTCTTGAAGGAAAGAGGAAAGAATCCTTCAAGGTGAAGATAGATGTTCCAGAGAGTTCAGAAAAGGACCTTGAGGGCAGTGCGACTCTGCTCCTTTTTGAGGATGAAGAGCTTAAAGAGAGTTTCAAGAGCATTGCAAGGGCAGGTTTGAGAGAGGCTTTGAGGATAGAGTTGAAAGATACCTTAGAGCTTGAACTTGGAAGAAAGTACATCTTAAAGGTAGAAAACCTAGGAAACGTCAAGGATTCCTACAAAATCTATCTTGAGAGGCTTTCTTCTGGATGGAAGGCTCAACTTTCCCATAAAAAAATAGAAATAGAAGCTCTACAGTGGAAAGAGATTGAGGTCAAACTGATTCCAGAAAAAAATGCAGGAGATTTAGGAGAGGTGAAAGTAACTGTTAGATCAGAGAGCAACGAGAGCATAGAAGAAGAGGTCTTATTGAAAACTGAGTTTGCCTCTGTTCGGGAATTTTCTCTCAGAGTACAAGACGAGTATATTTTAAAAGAAACTGGTTCTTACATAGAGTTTGAGATTGATAACGAGGGAAACCTTCCTGAAACTTTTGAGGTTTATTTGGTAAGTTATCCCTTAGAGTGGAGGGTGGAGGTTTTAAATTCAAGAAAAACTATAGATCCACAAGAATCTGAGAAGATTATGGTTTTTGTTGAGCCAAAAGGAAATCTCAAAAACACCTCACTAATCTTAAGTGTATCAAACTCAAGAGAGTTCAAGAACCTGAACCTAAAGCTTTCAGTAGAGACTCTGCAGGGCAGGGCAATCCTTGCAGAGTACTTCACAGCCACCTGGTGCTTTGTGTGCAAGTACGGAGAGGCTGCCCTTGAGAGATTGGTTCAAGAGTTTCCAAATCTTTTGGTTCTAAACTATCACATAGAGGATAACCTTACAACAGAAGGCTCTGACAAGAGAGCTCAGGGACTCTATGAAATTCAGGCAAACATAGTCACTGCAATCTTCAATGGAAACAAGTACGCCAACTACTCCTCTGGAGGGGAGGAGGTTTTGTACATAAAGTATAAAGAAAAGATAGAAGAACTTCAAAATTTACCCTTAAAGGTTGAGATAAGCATGAGTGGCTCTTACATAGAAGATAAGGTCGAGGTAAGTGCGAGGCTCAAACCTCTCTCACCTTTGGGTGAGTATGATGTTTACTTCGTTGTATTTCGAGATAACTTTTCATATCAAAACTCTGTAAAGAGATGGATAGTGAGAGAAACCTTGGGACCTTTTAGAGTGAATTTGAGAGATGTAGTTTCTCTCTCTCAAAGCTTTGTAATTCCTCAAAGTCCTGGAAATACAGGTATAGGGGGCGTTGGGGTTGTGGTGATAATCCAGGATCCCTTCACCAAAGAGATAATCGCATCTGGAGTTTACAACTTTGGGTAGGTGGCTTCATGAAATGGTTGCACATGAGAGAAAAACTTTTAAAGTATCTCCTAAATTCATATTTAGGTCAAGCAATAACTTTATATAGAATATCTCAAATAAAAGGAAAAAGGTGTTTTGGTGTTTGAGAAAAATCTTAGAAAGGAGGTTCAATTGAAGGTGGCAAGCGCTCATCAACCAGACTTTGGCAGAGGCATCGTGAGAATTGATAAAAGGTACCAGAGAGAACTGGCAGTAAGGCAAGGAGACGTGGTGGAGATAGAGGGAAGAAGAAAGACAGCTGCCATCGTGGTGGACTCCTATCCCAACGACAGAGGATTGAACATCATAAGAATGGATGGTCTCACCAGAAAGAACGCCAAGACTACAATGGGAGAATACGTTATCATAAGAAAAGTGAAGGTAAAGGAGGCTCAAAAGGTGATGCTTGCCCCAGTCCAGAAGGGAATGCACATCATGATGCCCTCAAGGGTTGTACAACAACACATCATGGGGAGGGCTCTTCGAAAGGGAGACATCATAAGTCTTGTGCAACAGAGAAGACCTCCCTCTGGCTCATTCTTTGAGGACATCTTTGAGATGATGGAGATGACACCCTTTGGTCTTGGAGAGATGAGATTCATGGTGGTTTCTGTTCATCCATCAGATATAGTTCAGGTTTCTCAGAACACTCAGGTGAAACTTCTTCCAGAAGCTGTTTCCATCTCAAAGCGCTTTCAGGCGCCCTCTGTAACCTATGAGGACATAGGAGGACTGGATAAGGAACTCCAGAATGTGAGGGAGATGATAGAGCTGCCTTTAAAGCACCCAGAGCTCTTCGACAGGCTCGGAATAGAACCTCCAAAGGGAGTTCTACTACATGGTCCCCCAGGAACTGGAAAGACTCTCATTGCGAGAGCTGTTGCCTCTGAAACTCAGTCTCACTTCTCCTCCATCAATGGTCCAGAAATAATGTCAAAGTTCTATGGACAATCTGAGGAGAATCTTCGAAAGATGTTTCAAGAGGCTGAGAAGAATGCTCCCTCTATAATCTTCATAGACGAGATAGACGCCATAGCACCCAAGAGAGGAGAGGTAACTGGAGAGGTAGAGAGGAGAGTGGTGGCGCAGCTTTTGGCTTTGATGGATGGTCTAAAGGTAAGAGGCAAGGTCATAGTAATTGCTGCCACCAACAGACCCGAGGGATTGGATATAGCTCTGAGAAGACCTGGCAGGTTCGACAGGGAAATAGAAATAGGAGTTCCTGACAAGAAAGGAAGAAAGGAGATTCTCCAAATACACACCAGGGGAATGCCTCTTACAGATGACGTTGATTTGGATGCTCTTTCATCCATCACCTATGGTTTTGTTGGAGCTGATCTTCAGGCTTTGTGCAAGGAATCTGCAATGAATGCCTTGAGAAAGATCCTCCCACAGATCAACCTGGATGAGGAGAGGATTCCCCAAGAGATTTTAGAGAAGATTGCAGTAAGAAAGATTGATTTTGAGAAGGCTTTGAAAAACATTGAACCCTCAGCTTTGAGGGAGATTATGATACAAACCCCAAATGTCTCTTGGGAGGACATAGGAGGACTTGAGAAGGTGAAGAGGGATCTGATTGAGACTGTAGAGCTTCCGTTGAAGGATCCTGAGGTTTTCAAAGAGATGGGAATCAAACCTCCTAGGGGAATCTTTCTCTATGGTCCTCCAGGATGTGGAAAGACACTTCTTGTGAAGGCAGTTGCCACAGAGAGTGATGCAAACTTCATTTCTGTAAAGGGTCCTGAGATATTCTCAAAGTGGGTGGGAGAGTCTGAGCGGGCCATCAGAGAGATATTCAGAAAAGCAAGACAAGTCTCCCCAACTGTGGTTTTCTTTGATGAGATAGATTCTCTGGCTTTCTCAAGAGGAATGGAGGTTGGAGCAAGGGTTGGAGAGAGGGTGGTTGATCAAATTTTAACAGAGATAGATGGGCTCGAGGAGATGAACGATGTTGTGGTGATAGCAGCCACCAACAGACCAGACCTCGTCGACTCAGGGCTCTTGAGACCTGGAAGGTTAGATAGGTTGATTCTTGTGCCACCTCCAGACGAGGAGGCAAGGCTGGAGATTCTAAGGATTCATACTAAGAGAATGCCTCTAAAGAATGTGGATCTTGAAGCTATTGCAGCCCAAAGTAAGGGTTTCTCAGGAGCAGACCTTGCAGGTATATGCACAGAGGCTGGAATGTTGGCTTTGAGAGAGAAAAGCAAAACCGTCAAGGATAAACACTTCAGAGAGGCTCTATCTGAGGCAATGCCTTCCATCACCGACGAGATAATTTCTGAGTATGAGAGAAACTTGAAGAGGGAGAGCCTAATATATCACTGACTTATATGATTTGAACTTAAAAAAATCCATGATTTTCAGCAGTTTTAGAATTATCAGATAACACCCTGTTTTCACACAAAAAACTTGTTAGGCGAAATCTCAAAGGGGAGGAGGTGCATCCATGCGTATTTCAGCTGTATGGTACCCAGTGAGTAAGTGGCAAGAGGCAAAGCACTTCTACAGCGAGGTTTTGGGACTTCAACAAACTCATTGCAATGACGAAGCGGGCTGGGTGGCGTATTCAACCAGCAGAGGGCCACCACTTTTTTTGGTTTTGAGGCCAGAACGAGTTGGAAACCAAGGTGGGGCTGTGGTCACCTTTGAGTGTCCAGATTTAAAAGCCCTGCGTAAACGCCTGGTTCTAGCGGGTGCACGAGTCGATGACAACATTCAAGAAGGTGCTGGAGTTCGGATCCTCACCTTCTATGACCCAGATGGGAACTGTCTTGAGGCTTCACAATCGATTGAGTAGCCAGCTTGCATGTGTCCGATCCAATCCAAAGTGGTAGGCAAATCCATGCGATTGGAGGTAGAAAAGGGGATATCAATGAAGACACTTTTAAAAGAGGAAAAGATCGTGGAGACCATCAAGAGGATATCACAGAGTTCATTTACCGTCCTCGATTTCATCGAGATCTTTAAAGTGTTGTACTTAGAGGACTGGAAACGATTGGTCAAGCGATTCGGGCAACTCGGTGAGAAGCGAAGATATACCGTTAAAACCTACCTTTCCAATAGGCTTGATTTGTACTCCAGAAAACCTCATTCCCTTCTTTTCCCTCTCACACGATATAGTGAAGGCAAGTTCAAGGACTACAGAAAAACTACAAGAGAGGAGCGAAAGTACTTTGGCAGTCCTTGGATTGCAGTGTTTAGAAAGAGAGGTAATTGAAAGCCATTTTCCAAAGCATTTTGGTCGAGATAGATTTCTTGCAATCATGGATTGGATGAGAAAGTATGTACAAATTCTAAAATCTTTTGTTCAATAAACTTTTTTATCCTTTCGATTAAACCATAATTTGAAAAGTTCTAAATTTTCTTCTCGAAGAAAATCTCTAATTATTTCTATCGAGCTGTTACTCAATTGCTTCATTTTTTTATTTGAAATAATAAGTTCATTAAATTCAAATTTTTTTGCATCTTCTATTCGTGCACCATAAACTATTCTAGAGATTTTTGCCCAATGACAAGCACTAAAGCACATCAAACAAGGTTCACAAGTAGAATAGATCACACAGCCAGATAAATCGATGGTATTCAATTTTTTACATGCATCTCTGATTACATAAATTTCAGCATGGGCAGTTATATCTGTACTTTCCCAAACCATGTTATGAACACAACTTATAATTTTTCCATCTTTTACTATACAAGCCCCAAAAGGTGTTTGTCCATTTCTAATGCCCTCTCTTGCTTTGTCAATAGCAAGTCTCATGAACTTTTCATCTGTCATTTTGTTCATCTCCATGAATCTTTTGAATAACTTCTTTTTAATTTTTCGGTGCCGCATTTTCTGTTATCGAGTCTAGAATTTCTTAATTGCTTCTTTTAATCTTTCACGTGCCTCATCAGAATACCAGCACTCTATGAAGAACTGCTCTTTCTCTTTCAGATGTGCTAAAACCTGTGCTTCAACCATCTCTACACGATTACGTTTGATCATCGAAAACGCCTCTTGAGGCAATGTAGCCAACAACCTGGCCTTTTCGATTGACTTTGGTAGCACCTGCTCTAACGGCAATAACTGATCTACCATACCCATTTGAAGTAATTCTTCAGGTTGATAGAACTCGCCTGTACCCAATATCTCACGAGCATTTCGAGTTCCAACTATCTGCCGTAAGATACAATCAGCCAGATATGGAACAGGCACTCCAAGCTTAATCTCGTTAAGTCCCATTAATTTTCGGCCTTTCGCAATAAACCTGTAGTCGCAACAGATAGCTAAGATGCATCCACCTGCTATGGCATGTCCTGTTATCGCTGCTATTGTGGGCTTTGGTAATGTATACAAATCCATACAAACTCGATTGAACGTTTGGTAAAAGAACCTAAAATCCTTCCTTATAAGTTCAAATAGCCGCGGGATATCAAAACCAATGGAGAAGAACTTTTCATTTGAACTACCAAGGACAAGACTACGTACATCGGGGTCGTGTTTCAATCTCTCTATAGTCTCAGCTAACTCGTTTACGAGTTGTAGATTTAGCGCATTTGTGACGCTTCGGTTTAACTTCACCATCGCTACTTTGCCATGATATTCTATGCAAATCATCTTCATGTCTATACACTCCTTCTAAGCTACCGTTTCTCTTTATGTTTCGATTTAAGAGAAGTTGCAGAAGACAAATTTTCTGCTGTTTACTTATTCGACAGAGATTACAACACGCTCATCTTTGTCTTGAATTTCCGCAAGCTTTCCTGATGTATCCTTGGCTTTTATTTCTTTGAGGATTTCCTGAAGATCGATCCCCTCATCAACTATCTTTTCGTTGACCTTTTTGGGAATTAGGGTGTGTACAATCTCTAAGGCACTTAGGGGAATCCTAATCGTAGTGTCTGGATCCGATGCGCTCCTCTTGTAGATGCTAATCTTTAATTCTTTCATAACTACCTCCTTTCTCTGTATCTTATATAACTTAGGTATATACACAATGCTTATATCATTCCATTTTGGGGGGTATTACCCAAAAATCATCGATTTTTGGACTCTCGGAAAATTTCATTTTCCGATAGTTTAACCAAAACAAGCGATATTCAAATCAAAGATTTGAAATCCCTCAAAGGGGACTTCCGACGAAGTCGGAATGTCGCCTAACGCTCCTGATGGGTTTGCCGCCAACTTTTAAAAAAGTTGGATCAAAACAGAGGTTCTCATGAAATGAGAACCTCTAACGCTCCTGACAGGTTTGTGTCAGGTGCACGAGGTTTGTCGTGGAGGCGAAA
>JBHIDS010000082.1:0-9838 GCA_046760205.1 Candidatus Methanofastidiosia archaeon | reverse complement strand
GACTCTCATTTTCATTTCTTCGAAATCATCTGGAGTCTTCTCTCCATATATCTTCTTTATCTTGGTGTAGGCAGACTCTCTGAATTTGGGTTTCAATTCCTTTTCATCTAGATAAACCTTGGGATTTGAACTCTTCCTCACAAAACCAATTCTTTCTATCTTAACTCCAATCTTTCTTATTATTCTCTTCAACTCTTCCTCTGAATCAGGAGAAGCGATGATTAGAAGAGAGTCTATTGAGACTCCCAAGGGATCGATTTGAAGTTTTTTCAGAAGCTTTAGAACCTTTTCATTTATGAGCTCTTCAATTTTTTTTCCATTCAAAAAAATGTCTATTCTGGAATTTTTTGAAATCTCAAGACAATCCCCTCTCAAACCTCCATTGGTAACGTCTGTTAGGGCATGAACTCCGTAAAGTCGATGCTTTAGGAGCTCGAGCATTGAGAGGGAAAAATCAAGATTTATTGTCTCTAGGGCTACATGGTGGTTTCCAGAGAATATGGCTGTGGTGGTGACGGTTCCTCCTCCAGCTCCCTCAGTCATGAGAATCACATCTCCTTCCATTGCATTCCTTCTTGGGGTCAACTTTTCTGCAATCCCGACACAACCAACGCAAGAGACCATTCTATCCCCAATCACCATGTCACCCCCAATCCTCAAGGTTGATCCAGCGAGGAGTGGGATTCCAAGAAACTCTGAAACTACAGAAATCCCTCCCACAAAGTCTAGAAGCTTTGAAACCTCTCCATCGTCTGCAAGATGAAGGTCACAGAGCAAGGCTTGAGGTTTTGCTCCCATAACGAAGACGTCTCTGACTGCAGCTCTTGTGACGTGAAAACCTGCAAGGAATGGAAACTCTGAGAGACGGGAGTGGGTTCCATCAACTGAGACTACTAGATATTTACCATCGATTTCAACAACTCCAGCATCGTCCTGGTCTTTTGGAGAAACCACCGCCTTTTCATCAGAAAGTAAGGATGAAAGCTTTCTGTGAAGATGAAAGTCTCCCTCCCCTCTCGAACCAACTCCAAGCTCGTTCATGGAGATCCCAGAGATTGGGTATGAAAAAAGCCATCTCAAATCATCAGGAACTTTACTTCTCTCAACCTCCTCAATGACAGCCTCTGCTATGATTTCAAGCTCTCTTTCTCTCAAATTCTTGTAGACCTTTAAAACGTTCAAAAGCTCTAACTTCAGATTCTCTCTCGAAACCTTTAAAAGTCTTCTTCTCGTAAAACCTTCAAGATCCATACTCATCATATTGATTTTAGACTTAAAAACTTAGCCCAAAATGAAAACATTGCAGATTTCCGAAAAGCTTATATACTTTACCGAAGTAAAACCCAAGTGAGTGTCATGTTTCAAAGAAAGAAAGAGGTAAAGATTACAGATAGACAGTATGAGCTCTTGAAGATGTTTTCAAATATAGGGACAACCAAAAAGGTTTGTACCATCAGAACAACACACCAGGAGCTCTCAGATAAGTTGAGAATATCAAGGCAAGCTTTGAGCATTCATCTAAGAAGACTAAAAAGGGAGGGGTTGATAAGGACTGGCAGAGGCTTTTTAGACTTAACAGACAAAGCCCTGGAGTTTTTGGAGAAAAAGACTGGAGAAGCCTATATAATCATCAAGAGCAACAAGAGAGAGAGGAAAAAAGTTTTGGACGAGGTTTTGAAGCTTCCCATGGAGAAGATTTGCAGAGTTGCGGGAGACTCTGATGTGATTGTGAAAATTGACAGGTCGAAGCTTGATGAGGCTTTGAACATGATAGATGGCGTGAAGGGAATTCAGGAGTTAACAACCCACATAGTACTTGAGTGTAAGTGGGAGTGATCAGAGTAATTTTCTGAGGTCATCTGAGATTTCTTTTATCTCGCTTAGTTTAAGCGAGTAAACTTTTCTGTCTCCATACTTCATATCTTTTAAGATTCTCTTCATCTCATCCTTTTCAACTTTAAAAAGATACCTTGACGCATAGAGAGAATTTCTCACCTTTTTTCTCTTGTGAGAAAATAGAGCTCTCACCACATTTTCAAAAAATTCATCCACCTCAAATTTTTTATTTGGGATCAACTTTAGAAGGGCAGAGTCTGTCTTAGGTTTAGGATAGAAAGCCTTCCTTGGAACTACTTCAAGAAGTTCAGCATCTGAGAGAATCTGAGTCATCACGGAGAGTCTTGAATAATTCAAACCTGATTGAACCACCATCCTTTCTGCAAACTCTCTCTGGTAGGAGAGGATAGAAAACTCAAAATTGCACTTTAAAAGTTTGAAGGTTATTTGACTTGAGAGAGAGTAGGGGATGTTCGAGATGCTAACATCGAAATCTGGAACTTCTAATTTCATGAAATCTCCACAAATGAACTCAACGTTTGAAAAGTCATACTCGCTTTTGAGAATCTTTAGAAGTCTTAAATCCTTCTCAATGGCAATCACTCTTTCAGCTTTTTCTGAAAGTTTTTCTGTGATGAAACCCAAACCAGAACCAATCTCAAGAACAGTTCCATGAGCATAAGATGCCATTTTCTCGATGACTCTCTCGTCTATGAGAAAGTTCTGAGAGAGCCTTCTTGAGGGATATAGGTTGTACTTTTTCAAGAGCTTTAGAGCTTTGGATTTCACACATAAACTCTTAAAGGTAGGTTAAAAGATTTTGGGAGTGGATATCCAAAACCAAAACCTTAAAAGCTCACGAGGGACTTGCCAATTGTAAAATATTTTGGTGATTTTATGAAAGATAAGGTTTCGGAGCTTGAGCGAAAAAAAGAAAGGATAAAGCTTGGTGGTGGAGAAGAGAGAATTAAAAAACAGCATTTGAAAGGAAAACTCACTGCAAGAGAGAGACTTGAATTGTTCTTTGATGAGGGAAGCTTTGTGGAACTCGATATGTTTGTAAAACCTCTTGGTAGAGAGTTTGGGATGGATAAGAGGGATGTACCTGCAGACGGAATAGTGATTGGTTATGGAAAGGTTGATTCTCGCTACGTTGCAGCTTTTGCAGAGGACTTCACTTGTATGGCTGGCACCTATGGCGAGATGCATGGGAGGAAGATGTGCAAGATAATAGAGTTTGCCCTGCACAATGGAATGCCTGTGGTGGGTTTCAACGACTCTGGAGGTGCCAGGTTACAGGAAAACATGGGACCTTTGAGTGAGTATGGTCATCTCTTCTACCTCAACTCCATTGCTTCAGGTGTTGTTCCCCAGATTGCAGCCATCATGGGACCTGTGGCAGGAGGGCAGGCTTACTCTCCCGGGCTGAACGACTTTATAGTGATGGTTAAAAAACACTCCTATACCTTTATCGCAGGACCACCTTTGGTGGAGGCAGTTTTGGGTGAGAAAGCCTCTGTTGAAGAACTAGGAGGTCCAGAGATGCACTCCTCTGTAAGTGGAGTTTGTCACTTAGTCACTGAGGATGATTATGGTTGTATTGAAAAGATAAAGGAACTTTTGAGCTACCTTCCACAGAACAACAGGGAAAAGCCCCCTTCAAAGGAGAATGTGGATGATCCAAATCGTACCTGTGAAGGGCTCTATGACATTGTTCCTCGAGACAGGAACATTCCCTACAACATGCACGATGTGATTTTGGAGATTACAGATGAACACGAATTCTTTGAGATATATGAGAACTACAGAAAGAACATGATCTGTGGCTTTGCAAGGTTCAATGGACATCCTGTGGGAATATATGCCAACAATCCCTTGTACATGGCAGGCACCATAGATGTGAGAGCTGCAGAGAAGGCCTCAAGGTTTGTCAGGTTCTGTGATGCCTTCAACATTCCATTACTCTCTTTGGTGGACACTCCTGCCTACCTTGTTGGAACTCAGCAGGAGAGGAAAGGGATAATCTATCGGGGTGCAAAGCTCTTGTTTGCAATCTCTGAAGCTACCGTTCCCCAGATTACGATATACATTGGAAAAGGCTATGCTGGAGGATACCTGGCCATGGGCTCCAAGGACTTCAAGATTGATTTTGTCTTTGCCTGGCCAACTGCAGAGATTGCCCTTGTGGGACCTGAGGGTACTGTGAACGTAATCTACAGAAAGGAGATTGCCTCTGCAAAAGATCCGAGAAAGGAGAGAAGAAGAAGGGAAGAGGAGTTCAGAAAGACTTACATGAGTATCTACTATCCTGCCTCTCTCCAACACATAGACGACATAATAGACCCCAAGGACACGAGGAAGGTTGTAATAAAAGCCTTAGAAGCTCTTTCCAAAAAAAAGGTAGAGTTACCCTGGAGAAAGCATGGTAACATGCCACTTTAGGTGATTGAATGTTAGAGGAAGGTTTTCTTGTGATGATCTATGGCATGGGACTCGTTTTTGGAGCTCTTGTAGTCTTGATGATTGCCACAGAGATTTTAGAGAAGATTTTTAGGGATAAAGAAGTTTTAGATGAGGAGGTTGCACTTATTTCAGGAGTTTTAAGCCTCTATGACGATGTTAAGTCAATTTCTATAAGGAGGGTATAGAATGAAAAAGATAACAGTTTTTTTGAACAAAAAACCCTTTGAACTTGAGATAGATGACTCCAAACTCCCATGGATTGTCAAGGTCAATGAAAAAACTTACGAGGTGAGGGTTGAGAGAGAGAAGCCTTCGAGAGAACTCCCAGTTCCACTTAGACCTACACTTAGACCTACAAAAGAAGTAGAGAGAGGGGAAGAGGGAGATATCTTTGCACCTTTGCCCGGGGTCGTCCTCTCTCTGAAGGTGAAGGTGGGGGATTTCATAGAAAAAGGTGAACTCTTGTGCATTTTGGAAGCCATGAAGATGGAGAATCGTATCCTCGCACCCAAGAGAGGAAAGATCAAGAAGATCAACGTGAAAGAGGGACAGAGTGTTGAGTATGGAGAGCTTCTATTTTCAATTGAGTAGGTGATTGAATGTCTCTCACAGGTCTTTTGAATCTTGGGTTTAAAAATATTGTGATGATCCTCATAGGTTGCTTTTTGATGTATCTTGCCATAAGAAAGAACTATGAACCTCTACTTCTCCTCCCAATAGGCTTTGGAGCCCTTCTTGCAAACATCCCAATCACAGGAATCACGAAAGAAGGTGGATTGCTCTATGTATTATACCAAGCTGGCATTGCAAACGAGCTCTTTCCCTTGTTGATTTTCTTGGGAATTGGAGCCATGATTGATTTTGGTCCCTTACTTGAAAACCCAAAAACCTTTCTTCTTGGAGCTGCAGCCCAATTTGGAATCTTTGGAACCTTGCTCTTTGCCCTTCTTTTAGGTTACGAGTTGAATGAGGCTGCTTCCATTGGCATAATTGGCTCTGCAGATGGTCCCACATCCATATACGTAGCCTCAAAGCTTGCTCCCCATCTTTTAGGACCAATAGCTGTGGCAGCCTACTCCTACATGTCTCTCGTCCCAATAATCCAGCCCCCAATAATGAGACTTCTAACCACAGAGAGGGAGAGAAAGATAGTCATGCCCTACTCAAAACGCAACATTTCAAAAACCACAAAAATCTTATTTCCAATAGTTGTGACTCTGATAAGTGGGATTATTACTCCAATGGCGACCCCTCTCATAGGAATGATAATGTTTGGAAATCTCATGAAGGAATGTGGTGTGGTGGATCGGCTCTCCAAGACAGCGCAAAACGAGCTTGTGAATGTGGTCACCATTCTATTGGGAATAACGATTGGGGGAACTATGACTGCAGAGACTTTTCTAAAACTTTCCACTTTGCTGATAATAGGCATGGGACTTTTAGCCTTCTCCTTGGACACTGCAGCTGGAGTTATCTTTGGAAAGGTAATGTGCCTTCTATCAGGATACAAGATAAATCCTCTGATTGGAGCTGCAGGGATTTCAGCCTTTCCAATGTCCTCTCGGGTAGTTCAGAAGCTTGGACAGGAAGAGAACCCCGAAAACTTTCTCTTATTTCATGCCATGGGTGCAAACATTGCAGGACAGATAGCGTCTGTCATGGCCGGGGGAGCAATTCTTGCATTGGTGGGATGAATGGATGAATTTCATCTTCTCTCAAATATGGGTTTTCTCTTCTCAACAAAGGCTTTCATTCCCTCTTTTGCGTCTCGTGTGAGAAAGCACAGCTTTACAGAGTTACTCTCGAACCTTATTGCATTCTCTAAGTCCATCTCCAAGCCTTTATTTATACACTCCTTTGAAAGCCTTAAGGCTATGGGAGCGTTCTCTACAATCTCTCTTGCCATCTTCATAGAAAAATCCATGAGCTTTTCATCTTTAACCAAATGCTCTATTAAACCATGCTCTTTCGCTTTCTTTGCAGGGATTATCTTCCCAGTGAATATGAGTTCTTTTGCCTTCCCCTTCCTATCAATCTTGGAAGTCTTTGAGTTCCTCCCCACCCAGGATGAACTCCAAGTTTAACTTCAGGAAGCCCGAACTTCGCACCATCTCCTGCAATCCTTAGATCGCAGGCAAGGGCAAGCTCGCATCCCCCACCCAAGGCATACCCATTTATGCAGGCAATTACTGGAAGTGGAAGATTCTCGATCTCAGAAAATACCTCATTTCCAAGAGATTCAAACTTCAACTCTCCAATACCATTTTGAAGCTCTTCGATGTCTGCTCCTGCTGCAAATGCCTTTCCCTCTCCCCTGATCAACAAAACTCTGATGTCCTCATCATTTTTCAAGGCTTTGAGAACTTGCAGTAGCTCTGAGAGCATCTTGGAGTTTATGGCGTTTAGAACCTTAGGTCTTGAAAGTGTAATTGTAGCTATCCCATTCCTTTTCTCAAGCTTTATTGTCTCAAACTTCATGGCAAGAATTTTGAAAATTATTTAAAAGGGTTTGGTTTTCGATGCTGTGTTGCACAATTCCACCGAAAGATCATTAAACCCTAAGATAACCAATCCAACCTATGAGTAGAAACTGGGCTGAGTGTTTTCAGAAATTGCAAAACAATTTCTGGCTGTACTGAAAATCGTTAGATTTTCGAGGAAATGGGAGAGGAAGAGTGGAAAAATAAATATGGATATGGAAAACGCTGGGCTGCAGAGAGCTACCTCTCAGCTGTCAAAAGGATTTTTGATGATGAAGTAGGTTGGCAATGTGGTGAATTATTCAACCATGCATGAGAACCGAAAGCCTTATAAATAGATGATCGTTTATATTAGAAAGTATTTTCTAAGTGTAGGATATCAAAAAAAATAGAATTAGGAGGAAAGAATATGAAAGAAATAAAGAAATGGGCTACGGCGATGATCGTCTTAAGCTTGCTTTTCTCAGTGAGTAGCTTTAAGGTTAGTGCTGCAACGAGGTATGTAGCGACGACAGGGACTGATTCAGGAGATTGCACATCATCACCATGTAGGACGATAACTTATGCTGTGAGTGTGGCTTCGGGAGGGGATACTATTTCTGTGGCAGTAGGTATATACGATCGGGCTGGTGGCGAGATATTTCCAATATCAATAGACGGCATGAGTTTGACACTTGTGGGTGCAGGAGCTGCAACGACGATTATAGATGGATGGAAACCCGGCACTCCAAGGGATGCAGTAAGGGTTGGTTTTTCTGGTACTGCAACCTTAAACATAAGCGGATTCACAATAAGAAATGCGAAACTTGTAGGATTGCGTTATCTAAATGGAAGTTCAGGATCAGTAACTCTCAATACTATAACAGGAAATAGCAAGGAAGGTATACGCAACGAAAGTTCAAGCCCAACAATATCAAGCAACACAATAACAGCAAATACTTTGGATGGTATTCACAACCTTAACTCAAGTAATCCAATAATTTCAAACAACACCATAACAGGGAACTATAGGTATGGTATCTACAACGAATACTCAGACCCCACGATAACTGGCAACAATATAACAGGGAACTATGATCATGGCATCAACAATTATGATTCAGACCCCCCGATAATAAACAACACGATAACAGGGAACAGCCGAAGTGGCATCTACAACACCTACTCAAACCCAACAATAACAAATAACATTATTACTGGAAACAGCAGGGATGGCATCAACAATGGAAAATCAGACCCTACAATTACAAACAACACATTAACAGGGAATAGCTTTAACGGCATCTACAACTATTCTTCAAGCCCCACAATAACAAACAACATTATAACTTCCAACGGATATTATGGAATCGATGCAACTGGCGGAATTTCCCCCACAAATACATACAACGATGTCTGGAACAATTCTTGGGGAGATTATGGTGGAACGGCGAGCGCTGGTGTAGGCTCCATATCCAAAGACCCTTTGTTTGTTTCCCCAGCTGACTACCATCTCCAATGTCACTCTCCCGCAGTAAACACAGGCGACAACAGCGCACCAGCAATCCCCTCAACAGACAAGGATGGAAATCCAAGAATAATTGGTGGAGTAGTGGACATGGGAGCGTATGAAGCCAACTGCGAACGATATAGAAACATTCCTTCGATTCGTCCCTTGGCTGTAAACAGAATCTCAGAGACGAAGAACCTTTTCGAAAAGGCACAATTCACATGTGACGAGTTGAAAGACAAGGAAGATCCAAAATTCGATGAGTGTTGCTCTGAGGACAAACTCAACGAAGTGATCGAACTTTTAAAGACAGCGGAAAAGCTCTTTGCTTCAGGAAACTACATAGCTGCAAGCAACTATGCACTGAAAGCCATTGAGATTCTGGAAGAGATTTTAGAGTGCTGTGAAGGATAAAATTTTAATTTCTTTTCTTATTTTGTATTGTATTCCTCATTTCACCAATAACTTGTCAAATATCATATTGTCAATTTCATTTTTACTTTTCGATAACTCATAAGAAGAAAAAATCCTAAACCCCCAACGACTCTCTCAAAACCTTTCTGTTAACCTCTCCTGCGTGAAACACCTTTCCTGTTTTGAGGTTGTTAATGGTTATCTCTGCAGGGGAGAACAAAAGTGGGTCCACCTTGTAGAAGTCAAACTCATAGCTCTTGAAGGTGTCATAGAAGGGCTTGCCATAATCCCTTGATGTAGAGGAGGGAATTTTATCTATAACGTCCTCTATTTCTGAATCTTCGCAATCTGCAAAGTAGAAGACTCTTCCTCCATAGAGAACACAATCGTTACATCTCCCCATAGCTTTCAAATCGTTCTTTGCAATTGGTGCAACAGGTGCAGAACCTGCTCCAGCTTTCACCTTCTCGATTTCAAAGCCTAACTCATGGAGCTTGTGCATACCAGTTTCCACAACTCTTGCAGAAATCTGAATAGAGCCTACGATGGAAGCTGTTTTTGCAGTCAAGATGTAGAGATTTTCAGGCTTAACTCTGCAGTTTTCTGCAATGTAGTTTGCCACCTCTAAGCTTGGAAGTTTTTCAGTCTCAAGAGTGATGACAGCCACATCAGATTTATCCCTGTAACTCAAATCATCAAAGAGTTTCTCACTCAAAGCCAGAGCTCTCGCAGGTCCAGAACCAAGGGCAAAAAACTTCTTCTTCTCCCCCTCTCTCTCGTACTTCACCTTTATGCTCCATCCTGCAAACTGAGAAGCCATGCAAGCTATTAAAGGTTCATCCACAACTTCAGAAAGTGTGAGATAGTCATGCTGGTTAAAGAAAATCCTTGAAAGTCCTCCCATACATATCTCAGAGAAGATTCTTCCAGCCTCTATGGAACCTGAAACTTTAGAGCCACAGTCTATGAGGGTTGTGCCATTCTCAAATCTTGAAACCTTGCACTTGAACTCCTCCTCCCTCATGATCATCTGTTTAACCAAATTCTCTGCATTCTTGTTTATGTTTATCAATAAATCACCAAAAGAAGTTTTGAAAATATGTTATAAAGCTTTGCATAGGTAAAGGGTTAGTCTAATAATTTTTTCAAATACTCA
>JBHIDS010000081.1:0-9922 GCA_046760205.1 Candidatus Methanofastidiosia archaeon | reverse complement strand
CTCTAAACTTGAGGGCTGCTCCATAGGTACCCTCCCTTGCATTTCCAGCTATTATAATGGTGCAAAGTTTCTTGTTCTCTTCTTCAAGGGTGGTTTTCAACTGCGAAGTGAGGGATCTGGATGGAAGAAGGACGATTATTCCATACTCGTCTCCTTCATAGTCGAAGGAGTTTTTAGAGTCATGAATAATCCATTTATTTGGACTTTCTTTTCTCTCAACAAAGCGAACGGTGAGAGAGGAATTGTACTTTGCCTGAAGAGAGTTTGCCTCAGGTCCACCTATTAAAATGAAAAAGAAAGCCTTTGAATTTTCTTCTGTTACACTATCATCTGCAGTTTTCGTCTCTCTCAAGCCTTCGATTGTAAAATCATCCACACTCTCAAACCTCCTCTTGAACTCAGGAAGATAGCTGTATATTCTTCCTGGTGACTTAGTAAACCAAAGATTGTAGGTACTCTCTGCTATCAATGCTGAAATTTTATCCAAATCTGCAGATTCTTTACCAAAAACTACCATAGCACCAGGTGAAAAGTTCAAGTCCATCTGAAAGAAGGTAGGGGGAGGCGGTTTTTCCTCTGGCAAAATCAAAAAGATTGTACCTTCTCCCTCCATCTCAGATGTAGGCATGACTACAAGGGTTTGCTCTGGAAACTCTCTCACCTGAAGATAGCATTTTCTGTCTATGGAAATCATAAATTGAAAACTTCCATCTTCCGAGGTTTGAGTCTCTTTTAGAAGTTTTGAGGTTTCATAGTCGTAGAGCTCCACAGTCAAGCCCTCGCCTGGATTGTTCTCATTTCCAAGATAAACGTTTCCAAAGATGTATCCTCTCTCAACGTTGTAAAGTGTAACCTCGATACCATCTGGAAAAGGGGGGGTCAAGGTTTCATAGTATGGGAGATAACCATCCTTTGTGACGAATAAAGATGTCTCTTCCTCATAAAGATTGTAAAAGAAGGCTTTTCCCTCCTCGTCGGTGGTCTGAGAGTAATCCCCAATCCTGACGAAAGCCTCTGGAATGGGAGCTCCAAAGCCATCCCTCACATAAATCTCCAAAACCTTTTGGGCACTCATGTGAGAGATAAGCAGAAAGAGGATCAGGAAGAGGGCATTTTTTCTCATGATTCAAATGTGGGGTCTAATATTTAAGCTTTTCTAATTACTGGTACAAAATATACCCGGTCTACCCCAAAATACTTAAAGGTTCAAGATGAGTTCTGTTGTATGATAGTGGATTTTCACATTCATATAGGCGAGGCTAAAAACTGGCACTCCTGGACTCATGAATACCAGAAGAGCATAAACAAAAAGCTTTATGAGAGATTTGAGGAAATAATGAATCCTCAAGGACTTTGTGAGTATCTAAAGGGAGAGGGGGTGGATTCTGCAGTTGTTCTTGCAGAGCTCTCTCCCATAACTACAGGAGTCATCACAAACGAGTATGTTCGAGATTTCTGTAAGGATCGAGATATGTTGCTTCCCTTTGCCTCGATTAACCCAAACATGCAGGCAAGACCTGCAAAACTTCTTGAGAAGTATGTTTTAGAATGGGATTTTAGGGGACTTAAACTCTATCCCTCCTACCACCTCTACCATCCCAACGATTCCTTTATCTATCCTGTTTATGCTAAGGCACAGGAGCTTGAAATTCCAGTGATGGTACACACAGGTTCTTCTGTATTTAGAGGCTCAAGGTTAAAGTATGCAAATCCTATTTTTTTAGATGATGTGGCAGTGGACTTTCCAGACCTTAGGATAATACAGGTTCACAGTGGAAGAGGATTCTGGTACAATGAAGCTTTCTTTCTCGCAAGGCTTCACCAAAACATCTATATGGAGATTTCGGGGTTGCCTCCTCAAAATCTTTTGAAGTACTTTCCTGAACTTGAGAAAGTCCGAGACAAAGTGATATTTGGAAGTGACTGGCCTGGAGTTCCAGGAATCAAAAAGAACATAAAACAAATCCAAAGACTTCCGCTGAAAGATTCAACGAAAAAAAAGATACTCTACGAAAATGCCGCAAGGATTTTGGGGGTGTGAGATGAAAATCAAAATAAAACTTCTTGGAAACCTTAAAAAGCTTTGTGAAAGCTCTGAGATTTCGATGGAGCTTGAAAGAGCAACCTTAGGAGATGTTTTGAAGATAATCTCCAAGGAGTATCCAAGGCTTTCTGAAGAGATTTTCTCCCAAGGCATGATTGATGAGCACTACACCATTTTATTAAACAACTCTCCCTCAGAGCTTGGATCTGAACTTGAGGACGGGGATGAGATCATTATTTTCCTACCTCTTGCAGGTGGTTGAGTGCTTTCAAGAAAAGTTGGTATAGTAGATCTCAAGAGTGACAAGGTAAAGCTGAGGGAAATTCCAAAGAGCCTTAGAAGGTTTTATCTTGGGGGGAGGGGAATCAACGTTTATTACCTCTCAAAACTATTAAAGAGAGGTGTTGACCCACTCTCAGAGAGAAACATTCTCATATTTGGAGTAGGATTTTTAACTGGTACTTCTGTCCCATCTTCTTCAAGGTTCAACGTCACAGCCAA
This sequence comes from Candidatus Methanofastidiosia archaeon, assembly GCA_046760205.1. Taxonomy (GTDB): domain Archaea; phylum Methanobacteriota_B; class Thermococci; order Methanofastidiosales; family SZ-28-30; genus JBHIDS01. The sequence goes on along the minus strand of JBHIDS010000081.1, from coordinate 7,377 downwards.
GTCTCCAGAGACAGGAATTCTTGGGGATTCTTCCTGTGGAGCCTTCTTTGGAGCGGAGCTTAGGTATGCAGGCTTTGATCATCTAATCATTAATGGAAGATCGAGGAAACCTGTACTTCTCATCGTCTCTGATGAGAAAATTGAAGTTCAGGATGCGCAAAATCTTTGGGGAAGAGATACCATTGAAACTCAGAAGATACTTAAAAAGGAGTTTGGGATAGAGGCTCAGATAGCATGTATAGGGGAGGCTGGAGAAAACCTCTGTAGGTTTTCCTGTGTGAGAACAGGTTATAAGAGCTCTGCCTCTCGGGGAGGAATGGGAGCGGTTATGGGTTCTAAGAACCTCAAGGCGTTGGTTGTCCTTGGAAGCAAGGGATTGAGGATAGAGCATCCTGAGGATTTTCTCAAAGAAACCTTGAAACTCAAGAATTACATCTTGAGCTCAAAGATAACAAGGATTTTGGGAACCATAGGAACACCCCTTCTCTACGAGTACTCCAACGTTTTGGGTTGCATAAGATGTAAGAACTCTCAGTTGAATGCCTTCAAGGAAAGTCTAAATGGAGAAGAGATTGAAAAGTACATAGAGAAGATGACCTCTTGTTTTGCATGCCATACCCATTGCAGACACAGAAATTCCCTTGGAGGAGAGGGACCTGAGTACTCTGCGGTGGGACTGCTTGGAGCAAACCTTGGAATCTCAGATCCTCTAGAGGTAATAGAACTCAACAACCTTTGCAACAGACTTGGTCTTGACATCTCCTCTGTGGGCTCGTACCTCTCATGGGTTTTAGAGCTCTTTGAGAGAGGTTTGATCTCAGAAGAGTTAACAGAGGAAAGACTTGAGTGGGGTAATTTCAAGCTTTTCAAGAATTTAATCCTAAAGATTTCAAAGAGAGAGGGCTTTGGGAACATCCTTGCAGAGGGTTCTCATGCAGTAAGATTTTTTGGGAAGAGATCAAAGGATTATCTGATTGCAGTAAAAAACCTTCCCCAATCAGATCCCCACGACTGTAGGTACATAAAGGCATTTGCCCTTGGAATTGCTACAGCCTCCAGAGGTGCAGATCATTTGAGATCAAGACCAACCTTGGAGATCTTTACAAAGCTTCCCTTAGAAGTGAAGGAGAGAATCTATGGAGAAGGGGTGAACAACGATCCAACCTCTTACGATGGAAAAGAACTTGGTGTTTACTTCTCAGAAAACATATTTGCAGTTTGCGATGCTGTAGGAATCTGTAAGTTCGTGTGCCATGGTTTCAACTCGCCCCACTTTCTTACCTATTCACACTTCAGAAAGCTCATTTACCTATCAACTGGAATGAGGTTTGATGAACAAGAATTTGTAGAGATAGGAAAAAATATAGTTGATACTGAAAGGCTTTTCAACCTTAAAGAGGGAATTGGAAGAAGAGATGACACTCTACCTCAAAGGTACTTTGTTGAAAAAATGAAGTTGGGGATTGCAAAGGGGCATCGAATTGAGAGAAAAGAGTTTGAAAAGATGCTCTCAAGGTACTACAAACTCAGGGGATGGTTGAAGGATGGAACCCTTAAAGAAGAGAGAGTAAAGCAATTAGAGAAAATAAAAGGTGTGTAAAAAGAAGCTGAGATTTCTGTTTTGTTACTACTAACCAGTATTTTCATCGCAATATATTTAAACAGAAAAAGAGAATAAGATGTTGGTGATTTTATGAAACAAAAAGAAATCAAGATAGAAAACTTGGAAAAAGAAGTTAAATCATTGAAAGCTGAGATTGCTTACTTGAAGAAAATTTTGGGAGTAGAAAAAGAGAGGAAAGATCCAAAAGCTTGGAAAAAGCTAGAAAGCGTAGGTGAAGAAATAAACAACTCTTGGAAGTCTGAAAGAGAAAGTTGGCAGATAATCTCAGAGGCAAGGAGATAGAATGTATTGTCTTGATGCCAGTGTACTCGTCAACTCCTTCATGAAAAAGGAGAAACATCACAAAGCAAGTAAAGAGTTGAGAGAGAGAATGAAAAAAGAAGGAACTTCAGCTATTCTTCCAGAAATTGTCTTACCTGAGGTATCCTCTGCAATAGCGAGAGGCACTGACGATCCTCATCTGGCATTAGAATTTGTTAAAAATCTGAGAAACATTCCAAACTTTATTTTCATACCAATTGATAGTGAAATATCAAATTTAGCAACAAAATTTGCAGCTGAGAGAAAGTTAAAAGGTGTTGATTCTGTATATGTTGCTATCTCATATATTTTTAATGTAAAGTTAATTACTCTAGACAAGGAGCAGAAGGAAAAATCTAAGGATTTAATAGATGTTTTGACACCAGAAGAGGAATTGAACTTAGGGGAAAGAAGATGAGAAAGGTTTCTTTTTTGGTTCTGGTTGTGGGATTGGTTCTTGGGATGATTCCAATAAAAGAAATTACTGGAAACAACGAACAGAAATTGTTAATTGAAGACTTTGAAAGTGTTGACGATTGGGAAAATCTTATCCTTAATTCTACTTATGTGAAAGAGGGTAAGCATTCTGGAAAATGGGAAGACATGGTGGAAAGAACTTATATCAAAAAGTATGACATCTCTCATGATTGGTCAGAGTTTGACTATTTGGAATTTTGGATATACTCCAAGAATGCAACTGGAACAGGAATAGCATTGACTTTATACTCTGAGAATGATAAAACTGAAAAATGGGATTATTTTTGGTATGACTTCTTCATTGACTGGAAGGGTTGGAAGCACTTTGAACTATCTAAATCAGATTTCAAGATTGTTAGAGAACCTGTTGGATGGAATAAAATAGATAACATTTCATTTTATGCAAAAGGATGGGATCACGTTCCGGATCCTTCAACAATACTGTACTTTGATGATATGTACTTGTTTAGGGATTTGATAAAAATTGAAAGTTTTGCTCAATCAAAAACAGGGTTGGCTGGTTCTAAAGTCATTCATCGAGTTAAAATTCAAAATAAAATGGATAATAATGAGACTTTTTTAATCAATTTAGATACAAAAAGTTTAAGAAATTTTAATGCAAAAGTTTCTGAAAATAGCATATTTTGAGAAAGAATCAAGAGTCTTACATTTACGTCAGTGTGGAAATTCCTGAGAAAATAGGTGAGGGAATTAAAGAAAAAGTCATTTTAACTGTAACCTCACAAAGTTATCCTTCAAACAAGAATTCAATCGTTTTAATCACCGAAGTAGATAATTACGCAACAACTCCTGTACTACCGGAAAAGGAAATTCACCCAAGTCTATTCTTTTACTCAAATGAAGTTGAAAGTCTAAGAAAAAGAGTTGAAAAAGAGCCATATAATAACTGGTATTCATACTTTAAAAGATTAGTCGATAAATCATATTTATATGAAGATTATACAAAAAAATGGTTGCCTGATGAGAGAGGAAAAGCTGCCTATGGCTTGGCTTTTATTTATGTTATTGAAGGAGATGAAAGATATTTGGAAAAAGCAAAAGAAGCTCTATTTAACATTGACAAAGAAGCTGAGTACTCTTCAGAAGACATTGCACTTTACTTTACAATTGAAGGATTGAAATGGTCAGCTATCGCCTACGATTGGCTGTACAACGATCTATCACAGGTTGAAAATGAAAAAATAAGAGGATTTCTGGAAAAAAGAGCCGATGAACTAATATCTATTTTGGAATATAAATATAATGGACGAATTTTTACTAACTATGGGATAAAGATTGAATCTTCTGTTGGATTAGTTGCGTTAGCAATGTCTGAAAATCCAAAGGCTTATGATTGGCTTGATAAGTCGTTAAATTATTCAAAGTTTACCTGGGAAGATAACCTCTCAAAAGATGGTGGATATGCAGAAGGAGCACACTATTTCAGAGTTTGTATGGAAGACTTCATTCCGTTTGCCAAAGCTTACAAGAGATTAAGTGGTGTTAACCTATTTCAAGACGATATGATTAAATCATCTTTTGAATTCATGATAAAGATACAAACACCATTGGGAGAAGCACCCCAATATGATGATTCTTTGCACGACCCTAAATATAATACTCTATCATGGGTAATGAATGAGTATCAAGATATTGAAGAAGAGATGCACTGGACATGGAAAAAATTTGAGGATTATTTTATGAAGAAAAAAGGATATTCGTCTGGAAATTGGGGAGACTATACTATAAACCAAATCTTATTTTATGACGATAGTATTGGTGTCAGAGAACCTTCCTTTGAGCCAACGGTTTTTATGCCTAATTCTGGAATAACAGTATTACGTGATTCATGGGATTTAAATAGCAATTACTTAATATTCCTGAGTGAGACAGAATATGGAATGGATACAAGAATAAATCATGAACACGGTGACACTTTGAGTTTTATTTTGTATGCCTATGGAGCTTGGTTGATGCCTGATCCTGGTTATGGACTTCACAAGGGAATAACTTATTCTCAGATCGATGAATGGTACCGTCTTCCTGAAGCTCATAATTTGATAATGGTGGATGATTTTGGTCCAAAATCTGGAAAGAAATACGTTGGCAAGATAACAAGATTTTTTGATACCTCATTCATTGATTTTGTTACTGGAGAGACAATTTATCCAGAGAAACCTGATACTTTGTTACGAAGAAATATTTTCAGTGTTGATAGTAAATATTATATAATTTTTGATGAAATATTTTCAAATTCAATACACAAATATTCGTGGTTCTTCCATGGAATTGGAGACTTTATTTTGAAAGAGAATCTTGCTGAATGGAAAACTACAAGTTTGACTACTGGAAAAAAAGTCAAACTCCAAGCTTATTTTAGTAATCCAGAGTTGATAATTAATGAGGGTAAAGGAAAGGGATATTATCAAGTATCTTGGGATAAGTATAACTTCAAAGCACCTTATATTCAAGCTGAAACTCAAGCACAAAATGTAAAAAACCTGATTATTCTTTATCCAATTAATTATGATCAAGAGGATCCTTCATTCTTAGATTTGGAAAATGAGAGAATTGGGGGAGTTCAGATAAATAATGATTTGATGTTCATAAATAAAGAAAAGCTAACAATTAAGTTTAATGGCATTGAAACTGATTCTCTCTTCACAATTCTCAGCAATCAAGATTATCCAGAATATTTTATGTTGGTTGAAGGCAGAAAATTGAAGATTAAAGATAAAACAATTTTTGATTCTGATAAAAAAACTGTAGTTGCATTGAAATATTCTGAATATAGGATTGAAGGATACATTTTAGGAAAAACTGAACAAACTCTAAGTATTTTTTCATTACAAAAACCTATAAGAATTCTATTCAAAGATGAAGAAATACCTTTTGATTTTGAAAATCAAATTGTGCAACTAGAAATTAAAGGGAAAGGGAAAATAGAAATAGTATTGAAAGAAAAACCTAAAGAAGAATCTGAAAAAGAACCAACTCAAGAAACTCAACCTTTAGAAAAAGAAGCTGAAGAGAAATCTAATAATCTAATATTGATTATGGTTATCATCATCATATTCATACTTGGGATTTTGATCTTGAAAAAATATGGGAGGGATTGATATTGAAAAGAATTTTAGTTTTCTTAATATCTCTTATTCTTTTGATCAATCATCTTTCTTACAACCAAGTTTCTGGATATGAATACGACAAAATTTCAGAAAAGGTGAAACTAAAAGAAAGATCAGTAACTGTTACCATTCATTACTTTGCAGGGAACAAGGACTGGGCAGAACATGTTTTAGATTTAACAGTGAAAGCTTTGCCAATCTTAGAAGAGGTTGTAGGGTTTCCGTATCCTCACCGGTATGATGTTGAAATTTGGGAAAGAACTTCAAAGCAACTGAAGACAGATTGTGATGTTAAAGAAGAAGGTAGGGAATGCAACAAAGGAGAGAAAGGAATATATATATGGAAGGAATCATTAGATTCTACGATAATTCATGAAAATGCACATTTCTGGGCATCAAGAATGTTGTTCAACACAAATTGGATGGTTGAGGGTTTGGCAGTATTTTTTGAGATTGAGGCAATGAAACAAATATTTGGAAAGAAGAAAGCAAAAAAAGAGAGTGTATGGATCGATAAGTTCAAATCCTATGACAAAGATTTTCCTTTGTCAGGGTGGGGTGCAAAAACTCATGATGTGAGTTATGGGTATGCAAAGGCTTTCGGATTTTTCTATTGTTTCTCTAAAATCTACGGATTGAGCACTCTACAAAAAGCTCTTTTTTGGATATATGAGAAGGAAAGAAAAGTAAATGAAGAATTATTTATGGAATATCTTAGGAAAGCCACTGGAGAAGACATGGATCAATTTTTTTCTGGATGGATTTTTGAGGGACCATACTACTATGATGGAGAAATAGTCACAAGAAATTGGTTTTTTGGTGACCACGACGAGGATGGGATTTTAAACCTTGATGAAAAAGGTTTTGGAACGAACCCAAAGAAGGGGGACACAGACGGAGATGGGTTGAAGGATGGGGAAGAATTAGAAGAAGGAACAAACCCTCTCAAAAGAGACACAGATGATGATGGATTGTCAGATGGAAGAGAAATTGAAATAGGAACAAATCCCTTTGTTCCAGACACTGACAGAGATGGGATATTAGATGGGAAAGATCCTCATCCATCAGAACATGAAAATGTTTGGAGAAAGAGAATTACAGAGGAAGCCAACGATCAGTTCTCTGATGGTATTGTGGCTTTTGAGAATGAAGAATACAGCAAGGCATCTTATTTTTTCACACTTGCAAAACAGAAATTTGAAGAAATTAGTCCTCAGGAAAAAATTGAAGAGTGTGAAAACTACCTAAACCAAATTGAACAAAAAATCAAAGAGCAAGAAGAAGATTTAAAAAAAGAACTTAAAAAAGAACAGTCTCAAAATCTTCAAGAAAAAGAAGCAAGGCTTAAAACAATGACCATAATTTTAGGCTTTCTGGTTTTCATATTTATTTTCAGGAGGAATTCCCAATGAGAATTCGAGTTTTCAAGGAAAAGTGTACTGGATGTATGCAATGCTCTCTCGCCTGCTCTCTTACAAAGTTTGGGGAGTGCAACCCAAAAAAATCAGCAATCTATGTACATAGAGATGAGTTTGAGAGAGAGGAATTCCCCCAGGTTTGCAGGCAATGCAAGAAACCTTTCTGTGTCGAGGCTTGTGAGCTTGATGCCTTTTTTGAGACAGAAAATGTTTGGCAGGTAAATTTTGAAAAGTGTAACCTTTGTAGAGCCTGTCTTGAAGCTTGTCCTTTTAATGCTATCTTTGAGTTTGAGATGTTGATCCTCAAGTGTGATTTGTGTGGTGGAGAGCCTCAATGCGTCAAGTATTGTGCTACAAAAGCCATAGTATTCAAAAAAGGTGCTTTGGGACATAATTCATGTATTCCACACATCAACAGCTGATATTTCCT
>JBHIDS010000080.1:0-10096 GCA_046760205.1 Candidatus Methanofastidiosia archaeon | reverse complement strand
TAAACCGAGAAGAACTGGAAATCCTGAAGAATATCTTGCTGCATTTAATAAGTTTAAGTCAATGGAAATTGAAGTAATTGTTCCAGGTCATGGAGATTTAATCTTAAACCCTCAAGAATATCTGGATGGGCAAATCTCATTTTATAATTCACTAAAATCCTTTTTTATCACAGTTATTGATGAGGGTAAAAGCTTAGAAGAAATCGAATTACCAAAACTAGAACCAATTGAACAGGCATACAAAACTGCTGAGAGTCGTTCACAAAGAAGTAGAAATCTGCGATTTTTGGAGAACTATCTAAATCAATTAAAAAAAAAGTTTCTATAATTATTACAGTGGAAAATTCTTTACTATGTAAAATAATTATGTTTTCTCGACAACTATTACAAATAAGAGCTCTCTCATCCTCACTCATGTGTGTCTTTTCAAAAAATATCTAATTATTTTCTCCACAAAAATTACAGAGGAACTTTCTCCTATTCCCTCGATAACCGTATCTTCTGCTAGGTCCATTGAAAACCTGAAAATCAAATCTACATCATCCGCATAGGTTTTTCCTGCATTCTTAACAATACAAATTATATTGATTGAACCACCTATTTTAGTCTTCTCAGGTGTCTCTATTTCCAATGCAATTTCAGGTGGGACTCTTGTTGCAAAAAAATCATAGATTAATTCTTCTACTTTTTCTGCTAGAAATGCAGGAACAAGGGATTCCAGGGAATCTTTGAAATATGCAATTTTTTCCTTAAACTCTTTTTGTTCCTTTTCAATAATTTCTTTTTCTAATGTTATATCTATTGTAGCTTGTTCACCAGTTGTAACTTGTTCACCAGATAAAATAGTAAGAAGCTCCATAAGATTTTTAACAAGTAATTCTAATTCAATTTCCATTAATTTGAACTCGTATCTGGTGAATTTTATATAAGAATCCTCCAAGCTATCCAAAGATTTTAAAATCTCCTCCTTATTCTCCAACAAAAAACTTATGGATGAAATGTCACCTTCTTCAGCATTCGTGACATAATCTTTAATGGAGAATATAAAATTTTCAGAGAAATCATTATAATCAGATTTGGTCTTTCTGTAATATCTTGCATAATCCCGATTTTCCATCATACTTATTTTCTCCCCAGTGCTTATATCAAAATGAAATGCTTCTTCAAAGTCCTTCAAATACTTTGCCATTTCCTTCTTCTTTTCTTCGAAAGAATTGTATTGAGAGACCAACTGCTCAAAATCAGAGTATTTAAAGATTAAGGAGAATTCTAAAATTCTCTCATACAAATCAGCATCCATCACAACCGTCTCATTCTGGAATACAATCGCTCCTTTAAACTCATCTTCTTCCATATAGAAAAAAACTGTGTAGGTGTTTTCTTCATCTGAAAGAATTATGGACTTTGACAAAGTTTCCCCTTCTCTCAAATATTCTGTCGCAGTTGATTCAAGATCATTTTGACCTTCAACATACATGTTTCCCGAAAGAAGCATAAGAATGAGAATTAGTTTCCATTTCATTCTATCACAAATATTATTATTTTAAAGCTATATAAACTTTTCGTTTTAAAAACGAATCAGATGTACTCGATGTCTGCCCTCACCATGTAGATTACCCTGTTTGCTATGTTTAAAGCATGGTCTGCAATCCTCTCAAGATGTCTTGCAACGAGCATGAACTGGGAGGCTTGGGTTATGGTCTTTGGATCCTCCATCATGTAGCTCGTTAACTCACGGAAGAGCTGGTGATAGGTGGAGTCCACTTCGTTGTCCAGCTCAAAAACCTCATCAGCATTCTCATCCCTCTCCTCCATGTAGATGTGCATGCTCATCTTGAGCATTTTCTTTCCAAGCTCTGCCATGTTTGCATTGTTGATTAGAGGCTTGAAATAGGGGCTATCCTTTAACTTAACTGTGATTTCTGCTATGTTGTTTGCATAATCTCCTATTCTCTCCAAATCGGTGAGCACCTTGACTGTGGTTATGAGAATCCTCAAATCATGTGCCACAGGCTGTTGGAGTGCGATGATCTCAAGGCATCTCTCCTCTAAATTTCTGTAGAGGTCATCTATCACATCATCGTTTTTTATCACCTCCTTCGCAAGTTCCACATTCTGGGATTTAAGAGAGAGAATGGAATCCTCTACAGCTCTTCCACACATCTCTCCAAGCTTGAAGACATCATTTTTCAAGTTCTCTAACTGCTTTTCATACTTTTTTCTCATCACTCAACCACCTATCCAAACCTTCCTGCAATGTAGTTCTCTGTGATCTCATTTTTGGGATTTGTGAACAGCCTATTGGTCTCCCCAAACTCTATCAGTTTTCCAAGATAGAAAACACCTGTAAAGTCTGAGACCCTTGCAGCCTGTTGCATGTTATGAGTTACTATGATTATGGTATAACGCTTTTTAAGGTCGTGAATGAGATCCTCTATCTTTGCAGTAGAGATTGGGTCAAGAGCAGAGCAAGGCTCATCAAAGAGAATCACCTCAGGTTTTACAGCCAAGGTACGAGCTATGCAAAGCCTCTGCTGCTGTCCTCCAGAGAGCTCCAAGGCAGAGGTTGAAAGCTTGTCTCTAACCTCTTCAAAAAGAGCCGCTCTTTTAAGAGACTCCCTCACTACGAGGTGCAGCTCTTTTCTGTCTTTTAACCCATGAATCTTTGGACCATATGCAATATTCTCCCAGATGCTTTTTGGAAATGGGTTTGGCTTCTGAAAAACCATTCCAACCTTTCTTCGAAGCTCGATGATGTCAGTCTGGTTTGAGTAGATGTTTTCTCCATCCAAGAGAACCTCTCCTTCAACCTTTGCACCTTCAACGATATCCACCATCCTGTTCAAGGTTTTGATAAAGCTTGACTTACCACATCCAGAAGGTCCTATTATTGAAGTCACCTTGTTTCTAAATATCTTTAGATTGATTTTCTTTAAAGCCTGAAAATCTCCATACCAGAGATTCAAATTCCTGGTTTCGATTCTTACCTCCATTTCACACCCCTCTTTTTTCTAAAGTATCTTCTCAAAAGTATGGCGCCAAAATCCATTAGAAGAATCACTCCAAGTAAGGTTAAAGTAGTTCCGTACTGAATTGGTAAGGTCTCTTTTGGGTTTATGCTCTGGGTTGCCATGATGAAGATGTGATAGGAGAGCTCCATGAACTTGTCAAAAGGAGAGTGTGGAATTCTTGGGAGAAAGTATGCAGCGCCAGTGAACAGAATTGGTGCAGTCTCACCTGCCCCTCTTCCTATGGCAAGGATTGCACCTGTCAAAATTCCTGGAAGAGAGTATGGAAGAGAGATTTTTTGGATGGTTTGCCACTTGGAAGCACCCAAAGCGAAGGAGGCTTCCTTGTACTCCATTGGAACAGATTTCAAGGCTTCCTCAGTGGTAACTATGATTGTAGGTAGAACGAGAAGGGCTAAGGTCAGAGAGGCTGAGAGAAGACATGCCTCAAATCCAAAGATTGGTCCTATGAATAGAACGAAAAAACCAAGTCCAAACAACCCAAATACTATGGAGGGAACTCCTGCAAGGTTGTTCACACCAATCCTTATCAAAGTTGTTATTTTGCTATCTCTTGCATACTCCACAAGATAGATTCCAGCAAAAACTCCAAGAGGGAGTGAAAATAGAATCATGAGAAATACCACATAGATGGTACCAACTATGGCTGGAAATATTCCTCCCTCAGTCATGGAGTTTCTTGGAATGTCTAATAAAAACGTAAAACTCATGATTCCAATCCCCTTGGAGATTATGTCGAACAGGATGAATACCGTTACAGCTATAACCAAAATCAAAGAAAGTCTAAAAAGGTTGATGACGAGAAACTCTTTTCCTCTCAATACCCCACCTCCCTGTACTTGGTTATTATCCTGTCTGCGATGAAGTTTATTACAAAGGTGATCGTAAAGAGCACTAGTCCTATGGCAAACAGGGCATGAAAGTGCACAGAACCAAAGGGAACCTCCCCCATCTCAATTGCTATGTTTGCAGTCATCGTTCTCACAGATTCGAGGGGATTTAGGGTGAGTTGTGCAGCATTTCCAGTTGCCATCAAAACCGCCATGGTTTCCCCCAAAACCCGGGCTACCCCTAAAAGCACGGCTGCAACTATACCAGACCATGCAGCAGGCACCACCACATGGATTGTAGTCTGAAGCTTTGAGGCTCCAAGTGCGAGGGATGCCTCCCTCAACTCTTTTGGCACAGCGTTGATGGCATCCTCAGAGATGCTCAAGATTATGGGAATGAGCATGACTGCAAGGATTATAGAGCCTGTTAGAGCATTCAACCTTGAGGTGGTGTGGAAGATGTTCTGCACGTAAGTTCCAAGAACAACAAGGGCAAGGAACCCAAGAATCACAGAGGGAATTCCTGAAAGGATTTCTACAAAAGGCTTTACAATCTCTCTCTCCCGCTCTCCTGAAAACTCTCCAAGGTAGATGGCAGAGGCTATCGCTATTGGAACAGCTATTACGAGGGAGGTTAGAGTTACCACTATGGTGCCAGAGAGCAGGGGAAGAATTCCATACTTAGGATTGTCCGAGACAGGTTGCCAAATTTTTCCAAGAAAAAAATCCTTCAATGGAATCTCTCTCAGGGCAGGCAAACCGTGTCTTAAGAGAAACAAAAATATCAATAATATTGAAATGATGGCAACGGTTCCGTTTAAGAATAAAAAGATTTGGATGAGCATTTCCTTGAGTTTTCTCTTAGGGGACTCCATGAATTCACCTAAGGAATTAAAATATAAATCTATCCCTTAAATTCCGAGTTTCGCCAATTCTTCCTCGAGGACACTTTGTGAAAGATTTACGTATCCCACCTTCAAAACTAGATTCTGTCCCTCAGAGGACAAAATCCATTTGATATACTCAAGCAGAATGCCTTGTGGCTTTGAATTGGTGTAGAGGTAGAGGAATCTGGATATTGGGTATCTACCACTTGAGATGTTTTCATCTGTAGGTTCAATTCCATTCACGCTGATGGCTTTGACATCCTCTCTCTGCTTAACGTACCCTATACCAAAGTAGGCTATCCCATACTTCTCCTGTGAAATTGCCTGTGCGAGAGCTGCACTTCCTGCAAGCTCCTGTGTCTTTGGGGAGTAGTCCTTACCCTCTAAAACCTGCTCCTTGAAGAAAACATAGGTTCCACTGTTTGATTGTCTTCCGTAAAGTACTATCTCGTGATCCTCCCCTCCAACTTCTGACCAGTTTTCAATTTCGCCAGTGAAGATTCCTTCTAGCTCTGCCGTGCTCAGGTTTTTCACTGGATTTGAGGGATGTACCACCACTGCAATTCCATCCATGGCTACTCTTATCTCAAAGGGGTCGATTTCATTTTCTCTTGCATTTGCAATCTCCTTTTCCTTGATCTTTCTCGAGGAGTTTGCGATGTCACAAGTTCCATTTATGAGAGCTGCAATCCCAGTTCCACTTCCACCTCCAGAAACCTCGATTATGACCTCTGGGTGTTCAAGCATGTAAACCTCAGCCCACTTCTGTTGAAGAATCACCATGGTGTCTGAGCCTTTCTGAACTATCTTCCCTAAGAATTCACCTTCCCCCTGTCCAAGACATCCAGAAAGCATCGCCATAACGAGTAGAATTATAGAGAGTAATGTTGTATTTTTCACAACCTCTTTTCTCATTTTCTCACCTCTTAAACCTAAAAATTTTTTGAGTATTTAAGGCTTCCTCTTTTTCAAAAAATTTCCTATCGAATGTGGGTATGCAACAAATTTCATTTTAAAAAGATAAGGCCACCCTGCTTCGTTTTCAGGTTTATTTGCTTATATTTATCACCATAAATTTAGCAACCTTTAGTATCGGCAGTCTATTTGGTGCTGTGTTAGGGAAAAATTTCTTATGAAGATTAATTCAGGATTTTGGATGTATGATAACTAACCAATGTTAGCGTTCCAAACATCAACTTTATAAATCATCTCAAAAATAAGAAACGATGAGCATTGAGATAAAAAATCTCACCTATACCTATCCAAATGCAAGAGAACCTGCCCTCAAAAACATTAACCTTGAGATTCCCCAGGGGCAGTTCGTTCTTCTGATGGGTCCATCTGGCTGTGGAAAAACGACACTGATAAACTGCATGAATGGTCTTATACCTCATGTAATAGAGGAGCACATGGAGGGAGATGTTTACATCAATGATAAAAACACAAAAGAAGAGAAGCTTCATCGGCTTGCCCAGAGAATTGGAACTGTTTTCCAGAATCCAGACGAGCAGATGTTTTCCCTAACTGTGGAGGAAGAGATTGCCTTTGGACCTGGGAATTTGGCTCTTTTAAGAGAAGAACTTGTAAAAAGGGTGGATGATGCACTCTCAGAAATTGGAATAGAGAATCTGAGGTTTAGACAGATCTTCAACCTCTCTGGAGGACAGAAACAGAGGGTTGCCATTGCAGCCATCCTTGCGATGCAGCCCAACATTCTGGTTTTCGATGAGCCTACGAGTGATCTAGATCCTGTGGGCACAAATGAAGTTTTGGAGGTTATAAAGAGGTTGAACGAGAGACTTGATGCCACCATAATTTTGATAGAGCACAAAGTGGAGGAGGTGGCTCCCTTCGTCGATAGAGTTTTGGTGATGGATTCAGGGAAGTTGGTTTTAGATGAGTCTCCAAAGATTGTTTTCTCCAACCTTGAAAGACTTTCTGAGATCGGGATAAGGGCTCCAACTGTGGCAGAGTTTGCGATGAAGATGAAAAAGTATGGGTATGAATTCTCAAAGCTTCCTATGTCTGTTGAGGAAGCCTATTTGCAGTTGAAAAACCAGATAAAATACGTGAGAGAGAAAAATTGGTTTTCAGAATATGAATTTCATGGAGATAACATAGTTGAGATTGAAGACCTCTATTACACCTATCCCACAGGTGTTGAGGCTTTGAGAGGTATTGACCTCAAGGTTAAGAAAGGAGAATTCGTAGCTCTCATAGGTCAGAATGGAGCTGGCAAATCCACCTTGGCTTCCCAGATAATAGGTTTGATCCTTCCTGAAAAAGGAAGAGTTTTGGTTGATGGAAGGGATACGAGAGAGTTGAGTGTTCCAGAGCTTGCTCAATTGGTTGGATACCTATTCCAGAACCCAGACTATCAGTTGTTTACCACATCTCTCGAAAAAGAGATTGCCTTTGGACCTAGAAACATTGGCATTGAAAAAGAGGAGATTGAAAGAAGGGTTGAGGAAGAAATTTACGTAATGGAGCTTGAAAAACATCGGGGAAAGCACCCCCATGCCTTGAGCAGGGGACAGAGACAAAGGTTGGCTGTGGCATCTGTTCTTGCAATGCATCCCAAGATTTTGATAATGGATGAGCCTACCACAGGGCAAGACTACGCTCACTCCAGAAGGTTCATGAATCTTTCAAAAGAGCTCAACGAGAAGGAAGGAATGACTGTAATCTGCATCACTCACGACATGACCATAGTAACTGAGTACTGCAAGAGAACGATCCTTCTCTCTCAAGGGAAGGTGCTTGCAGATGGTTCTACGAGAGATATTTTCTCAAAACCTGATTTGTTGAAAGAGACCTTTTTGGAACCCACGAGAATAACTCAGCTCTCTCAGAGGTTGAATGGCAAAATCCCAAGAGATGTTCTCTCTGTTGATGAGTTGGTTTTCCTTTTGGGAGGGGATTGAGTGAGGAGAAGCTCTGCTTTTGACTGGGTTCTCTTCATATTGATCTTGATTTTAGCTACAGTTTCCCTCTTCTCATACCTCGCATTCTCAACGACTAAAGATGTAAAATCTCAGAATTTCACAGAGTATTTCTATGGCAGAGGAATCACTGTGATGGGAGATTTAAAATCTATATCTAAAATGAATGCCTTTGAGAGGATTTTAGATGAAAACGAGATCACAGATCCTCAGATAAGAGAAACCATGGCAGATTACCTTCAAAAGCAAGGATTTTCAAGTTCCATCCTTCATCTTGAGGATGAATGGGGATATTTGTGGGTTTTGGGAGAGGAAAGTATGGGAAGAAAAATAGTTCATGGTGAAAGAAAAGTGCTAACGCACACTGTCTTTGAAGATGAGATAAGGGTTGTTGCAATAGAGGCTCAGAAAATTGAAACCCCAAATTCATTCCAAAACCTTGCCTACTCTCTCTCAAAAATCCCTTTTCTTAGGGAAATGGGATATGTATTCTGGATTCTCTTGAACTTCATCTTCTATAGCTCTGGAATGGTGGTGCTGTGGGCAATCCTTGTGAAGTTCATTGGACTTAGGGGATTTCAGAGATTGCTCACTTATGAGAAGCGAGGCACCGCCATTCACAAGCTGGATCCGAGAACGAAACTCGCATACATACTCTCTGTTGGAGGGCTTGCAGCAATGCTCAGGTGGGAGTTGATGGCTTTAATTCTCTTGTTAACCCTGATATTTTGGTACTTTGCAAAGCCTTCAAAGAGAAGGATGCAAATTGTTTTCTCCTTGGGCTTGAGTTCCCTGATCTTTGCAGGTTGGGGGCAATCTGTCTTTTTTGGATGGACTTGGCTTGAGGAGTGGACTCTCACAGTTTTATGGAAGTTTCCACCAGCTCTTCACAGAATAGGAGTGAGAGGAATTACCTTGGAAGGCTTTTTCTATGGACTATCACAGGGGTTTAGGCTCGTAGCTCCCCTCTCTGCGGTGATGCTCATTTTGATGACGACCTACCCTTCTGATATTCTTCTTGGACTCTCTAACTTTGTAAAAACCAAGAGAAATTCAATCTCTGGATTCATTTTAGGAGGTTTCATTGGGGCTCTTTTCGGATTCATTTTCTACATCGGAAAGCTGTATTTGAAAGACACTTCCCTAAATCTTGTAATCTTGGTTCCATTTTTTTCGTTTCTTGGTGCAACCCTTCTCGCCCTGAAATGGAGAAGATTGAACTCTCCCATAACCATAGGTCTTCCATCAGAGCTTGCCTTTGGCCTCACTGTGATTTTAAGGTTCATCCCAAAGTTCATGGAGGATGCTATGATAGTGATAAATGCAGAGAAGGCAAGAGGTTGGGACATCTCAATGCCCAGAACAAGAAACCCAATCACCGCAATGAAAGCCTTCTCAAAATCCATGGGCGGGTTTTCAAACGTCATAATCCCTGTTGTAATCTCCTCTCTTCGAAGTGGGAAGAACCTCGCGGTGGCTGCTGATACCAGAGCCTTTCGAGCAAAACCTGAAAGAACTCACATAAAGGAAATGAGACTTTCAAAGCTGGACAAATACCTCATTCTTCTTTTTTCTTTGGTCTTCATCTTTGGCATGATAGCTGTTGAAATGGGCTGGGGAGCTCCTGGGGGAGGGATTACGCCTTAGGTAAATTTGAGGTAACAAATAGAAAAAAGAAGTAAAAATCTTATCCTTCACAACACTCTATGATTTCCTCCAACTTTGCTATGGCTTTCAAGGCGAAGTTGTTGGCTGCGATGTAGTTTCCTCCAGAGAAAAACTTCTCTGCCATCTCTAAAAGTTCTCTTGCTTCGCTGAATTTGTTCTCTGAACAACACTCGTCAAATTTGGGGTCATCCTTTTCCCTCAATCCATCACAAAGTCCCTCAGCCTTGCTCAATAGTTCTTTTGCATCCTTTATGGTGTTTGTGGCTCTTCCCATCATGGGCTTCGTTGTATCTGCGTGTCTTCTTCTTCCACATGACTTTGCTACATCTACATCTGAAGTAAAGTATATCTCATAATCGCTTCCATCATAACCGTTCCAGGTTACGTAGGAGTTTCCACAAGAATCTACTGCAATCTGGGGATCGTAGTCATCCCTGGTTATGTTGTCTGCATGTGTAGAGATCTTTTGTACTGTTCCAGCAGTTCCTGCAGAGGATATCTTCACAAAGTATATCTCCCAATCGCTTCCATCATAACCGTACCAGGTTACGTAGGAGTTTCCGAAAGGATCTACTGCAATCTGGGGATCGTAGTCACTCCTGGTTATGTTGTCTGCATGTGTAGAGATCTTTTGTACTGTTCCAGCAGTTCCTGCAGAGGATATCTTCACAAAGTATATCTCCCAATCGCTTCCATCATAACCGTACCAGGTTACGTAGGAGTTTCCGAAAGGATCTACT
>JBHIDS010000079.1:0-10139 GCA_046760205.1 Candidatus Methanofastidiosia archaeon | reverse complement strand
AAAACCCAAACCTTCCAATCAAGGGCACAAACGCACAACCTCCCAGATTTTCCTCCTTCATGCCATCTTTTGTCTTTACTCCAAGCACGAACTTCTGGAAGAAGGAGTGGGAGCCTATGGGGATTGCAATCCTCCCCCCAAGCTTGAGCTGTTTTTCAAGAGGTGGGGGAATTTTTGGAGCTGCCGCAGTCACTATTATCTTGTCATATGGAGCCTCTCTCTCATAACCCAAAGTTCCATCTCCAAGAACGACTTTTAAAGAATAACCAGAATTTAGAACGTTCCCTTTTGCAAACTCCACGAGTTCTGGAATCCTCTCTACAGTTATCACATTCTCCTCTAAAACTATCTCTGCAACCAGGGCTGCGTTGTAGCCAGAACCTGCCCCAATCTCCAAAACCTTATCCCCTCTCTCAAGCTCCAAAGCCTCGAGCATGAGGGCAATCATGGATGGGGCAGAGATTGTTTGACATTGGGGAATTGGGAGAGGTTCATCGATGTAGGCAACATCCCTGTACCTTTCCAGAACAAAATTCTCTCTCGGAACCTTCAAGAAAGCTTTCTTCACCTTCTCAGATCGAATGTAGCCACCTCTTATGAGGTAATCTATGAGCTGCTCCTTTCTCATCTTCAAACCTAAACTATATATGCACTCAGAGTTTATAACCTTTATGAAGTTTTATGCCTTTGGACATGAAAACATTCGAGCGACCCACAGGACAGTGATTGAGATAACGAAGGATGAGAACATCACAGAAAAGGGGGACTGTATAATTGGAGTTAAGGCAACCCACGCTATTTTAGACTTTAAAGAGGAGCTCCAAAGATTTAAAGGAAAAGGGATTGAGGTTTATTTAAGGATTTCCGATATGCGAGAAGAGGTTATAGGCTATGTTCACCCAGAACTGACCTTTGAAGATGAAAGATGTTTGATTCTCAGAACCTCAAGTTTTTTATGTCCAAAAACCTTGATGATAAATTCCAACAAAGCAGCATTTGAAAGATTGAAAAACTCAAGAGAATTGATTGAAATTGAGATTTTACCCTTGAAAAGATGAGAAAAGCTTTTTAAATATGAGGTTGAGTTAAAGTATGCAAGAGAAATTGGTGCTCATCCTTTTCATCATCTTCCCTCTAGCTGTAAGCTCACAGGAGTACAGCTATGAGATTTCGGAGTACAACGTCTCAATAGAACTCTACGAGGATAGGGTTCACGAGATGATAGAGATAACCCTGAAGAACTATCAGAACATTGAAACCTTTCAGTACAGCTTCATCTATCCCTTGGAAAACATCAAGGTTTTTGACGATGAGGGAAATTTGGAGTACTTCATTGAGGCTGACTCTCTCCTATGTAAGCTAAACCCCAAGGGGGAGGAGACCTATACCTTTGTAATCGAGTTTGATACCACAGGATACATATCCCAGGCTAAGAGCGGAAAGTGGGTTTTCTCTCCAATATTCAACTTCTCAGTTCCTGTGGAGCGCTTCATCACAACTGTCACAATCCCAGAGAACATGGCGGTAATCTCTCCCATTTACCCAACTCCCACCTCCTTCTACTCCTCAAAAAACTCCCTCGTCATAACATGGGAGAAAGAATATATAGAGCCAGGAGAGGACGTTACTCTCCTTGTAGGATATAAACCCACAGGGGGGGAGGGAAACAACCTCTATCTTTACATTGGGATCTCTGTCGGAGTCTTTGTGGCATTCCTTTTTGGGCTCTACCTATCCAGAAAAACCACCAAAGCTCCAGACGTTGAGAAGTACTTTATTGGAGATGAGAGAATCGTTTTGGAGCTTATAAGAAAGGCAGGGGGAAAGATAAGACAGAACGACATAGTATCTGAGAGTAACTTTTCCAAGGCAAAGGTTTCAAAGATTCTCTCAGAACTCGAAAAACAGGGTTTGGTCAAGAAAGAGAAGTTCAAGAGAACTAATATAGTGACTCTGAAGGTGTAGTACCTCTTTTTTAGTTCAAAAAATCAGTTCCATGTCTTTAGTATTAACTTATGAGATAATACTTAAATTTTTGTCGTCTATTGTTAAAAAAAGTTTAAATAGAACATATGATAATTTAACATAATTAATATTGCTAGGTGAGAAAATGTCACAAAATAAGACCATCGCCACCATAGTTCCACAGAGGATAGTTGAAATCATAGAGTCTTTGGTGAGTGAGGGTAGATACAGGTCAAAGTCTGACTTTCTATATCAAGCTCTTTTGAAAAAGCTTGATGAAGAGGGATTGAGGTGATCTCTTGCAAAACCTCTCTGAGCCTGAGCCAAAGCTAAAACAGAAGGAAAGGGTTGCTTTGGTGATAGACGATAGTCCTTCTGTAAGAGACATTCTAAAGCTTCATTTAAAGAATCTAGGTTTTAGGAAGGTATATGAGGCTTCGAGTGGGTACGATGGAATCAAGATCTTTCAGAAGGAAAACCCAGACCTAGTTTTCCTCGACATGAAAATGCCAAGAATGAATGGACTTGAAACCTTAAAGATTATTCTGAGCCTAAATCCCAAAGCCAAGGTGATTCTAATCACAGCCTTTGAGAAATCTGACAGTGAGGTGTCAGATGCCATATCTTTGGGAGCTTCAGATTATCTTGAAAAACCCATTCACAGGAAGAAATTGTTGAGGATAGTTGAAAATCTTTCGAGAAAAGATAATGGATGGGAGGGTCCAACGAGCATAGATCATGCCCTTCCAAAGATAGAGAGAATACAAGAAGCTTCAGGCGAAGAAGAGGAAGAAAAAGCAGATGAAAATTTCTTGGTATTTGAGTTTAACTCTTCTGAGGAGTTCAATGACTTTTCTCTTGAAATTTCAAAGTTGAAAAATGTGAGAATAGTCAATCTTCAAACCCTAAATGATCGTTTTGTGGTAACAGTTTCTGTCTATCCAAAAACCTTTAGTAGAATAATTTAGGAGAATGACATGGATATAGAACTCATGGAAATTTTGGGATTTTTTAAAAAATTCGAGAGAGGAAACGTTGAGGGAATAAGAGGATCAGGGCTTGGGCTTGCCATAGTTGAAAGGATAGTCGATTTTCACAATGGCAAGGTTTGGGTGGAGAACAATGAACCTCGGGGAAGCATCTTTTTTGTGAAACTTCCAAAAAGTTCAAGATCTAAGTCTAACTTCACTTCACCAAAGGGGATGAAAGCATGAATTTCACAGCCTTTAGGAGAGAGGCATTGAGAGGGTGAGTAAGGCTTAAAAGCCACCTTTAAATTTGAAATGATGCCCACCATAATCTTTGACTTAGATGATACTTTATGCAACACATGGGAAGCTTCGAGGAGAGCCAATTTAAAGTTGATTCCATACTTTTTAAGAAAGAGAAAGTTCAAGCTTGCACATGGAATCCTTTTTGGGGGAAAGCCTGAGATTCTAAATGATGAGAAGCTTTTGCCACTGGAGGCTTTCGATTTTATAAAGATTCTGCTCGGACTCTATGAGGATGATGTTGAGGATAGTTTTGTCAGAGAGATCGAAACAAGATTCAATAGAGAATTCTACCAACATTTGAGACTATTTGAAGATGTAGAAGAAATCTTGGGAAAATTGAAAGAAAAAGGCTTTTTCCTCTCCTTGGTGACTGATGGAGGCTCCAAAACCCAGAGAAAAAAGTTGGAATTTCTGGGTATCAAAGATTACTTTGATAGAATCATAATCTCAGGAGAGGTTGGAACTCCAAAGACCAATCCAAAAAACTTCGAGCTTGCAAAGATCAAAGGAAAAACCTTTGTTGTTGGAGATCGAATAAAAACAGACATAAAATCAGGAAAACTCATAGGAGCCACCACTATATTGGTTGCAAATGGTCCTTTCAACATTGGAAGAGAAGAGACAAAACCTGACTTTGTAATCGAAAATTTAAGAGAGTTGGTTGAGATTGTGTGATTCTCCTGAAGGGGGTAACCCCCACCCTCAAAAACTTTCATGCAAATGTCCTTGCTTTCTTGTGCTTTCTTTGAAAGCCTTTGCACACTTCTCTGATGTAAAGTAAAGGGTTTTTCCATCAATTACCTCCAAATAGGGCTTTTCTGCAATCAAACCACCACAAAAAGAACACCTGAGTTGGATCTCATCCCCATGAAAAACTCTTGTTCCATACTCCTCCTTTTCTGCCTTCAAAATTATGGAGGATTTTAGAGATATTATTCCTTGAATTTTTGAGAGTTCACTAATAAAGCTTTCAATTTCTGCGATATCCCTTACCTCAATCTTCAGAATAAGATTGTAGGCTCCTGTCGTTAGGTACATTTCCCTTGTCTCTTTGAAATTCTTAAGGGCTTTTGTTATACTTTCAATGTCAGAGGTTTGAGTCTCAAGGAGAATTATAGCCCTTGTTCTGTCTTTAATCTTTGTTGGATTTACTATCACGGTAAATTTCTCTATCACTCCAGCATCGAAGAGTCTTTTTATTCTCTCCTTTACAGTTGGGATCGTTAGGTTTATTTTTTTTGAAATGTCAGTGTAGGATGTTCTTGCATTTTCCTGCAAAATCAAAAGAATCTTTTCATCTGTTTTATCGAGTTTCATCTTCACACCTTCAAAAAATTTTAGATGTTAAAATTTAAAGTTTTCGGTTTGGAAATTTTTTGTTTTTAAATTAAAAAATTTTGATTTTTAGAAATTATTAAAAGAAATAATAGAAATATTTTAGAAATCTAAGATAGAATATAGTTTTATTTTGAGACCGAAAGATTTATATAGTAATAATTTGCATAAAAAGTAAAAATGGTGATTTAATGAATTCCATAAAGTGTGAGAATTGTGGAAGCTACAACAGCCCTAAGGCATATTTGTGCTGGAGGTGCAAAAAATCCTTGAACAAACAAAACAAACCTAAAAAAGCTCCAATAGGGATTGGAACAAGAATTGGATTGCTTTCTGGTTTTGTTGCCTCCCTTTGCTGTATTTCTCCAATAGTTTTGATATTCTTTGGCTTGACAGGTGTTTCAACAGCTCTTGCAATTTCCCAATACAAACTCTACTTTCTTCTTGCTGCCTTGATCTTTGGATTTTCGACAACTTGGCTTTACTCGAGAAAGGTATGCAGTGTAAAAAAACAAAAATACGTTTTGGCAACAACTCTTGTAACAATGATTGGATTTTACACCTTGGTAAGCTATGTTGTTCTTCCAACTTTGGCACCAAAGATTTACTATTACATGGACGAAAAAAATCCTAGTTGGATGGAAGAGTTGAATCAAAATTCACTTCAAACACCCATAACCTATGATCAGAATCAACCTCAAACCACAAAAACTGAGGAAAGCAAAATGGAGAAAACAGAAACGGAAAATCCATCCTCCCAAACTCCAAAAACATCTCAACGTCAATTTGAAGAGAAAAAGCTGAGAAAAGCGATTCTGAGTATTTCTGGAATGAGCTGTCCCTCATGTGTGGCAGTTGTTGAGAGAGCTCTAAGGATAGAGGGAGTTATGAGTGTGAAGGTGGATTATAGAATAAAGATTGCAACGATAATATACGATTCTTCAAAAATAATTTTAGATGAAATTATTGCATCTCTCCCAAAAGGATACGGTGCAGAAGTTTTAGAGGACGGGGAGTACGAGGGTCGTTGAATGAAATATGATTTGGTGATTTTGGGAGGAGGAGCTGCAGGATTTGCTGCAGCGATGAAGGCAGATGAACTCAAGGCAAAGACATTAATGGTAAATAATGATACTGTTGGAATTGGTGGGACTTGTGTAAATGTCGGTTGTTTGCCTACCAAACACTTACTGTACATTGGAGAATTAATACATAAAACAAGGATGCAAAACTTTGATGGTTTGAAATCTTCTGCTTCTTTTGATTTCAAAACTATCATTGAAGAGAAGGATAATTTGATTGAAAGATTGAGAGATGAAAAATACGAAAAAGTTTTAAGCAGTTTGTCTCACATTGAATTTTTGAAAGGTAATGCCAAATTCATTTCTAAGAACGAGATCCAAATGAATGGAGAAATTTATACTGCTGATAAATTCATAATTGCAACAGGTTCTTCCACATTTATCCCATCAATTGAGGGAATTGATAAGATTGACTATCTCACAAACATTGAAGTGTTGCAATTGAAAGAGCTGCCTAAATCTATGATTATTCTTGGTGGAGGTCCTTTGGGAATAGAATTTGCTCAAATGTTTTCAAGATTTGGAACTGAGGTTTGTTTATTGCAGAAAGCTGAAAGAATAGTTCCAAGAGAAGAACCAGAACTTGCTGACCTTTTGCAGGAATATTTACAAGGTGAAGGAATAGAGATATGTACAAACGTTGAGATAAGAAGTGTTCAGCAAGAAAATAATGAAAAAATTGTGAAAGCAATCGTTAAGGGAGAAGAAAGAAGGTACAAAGGCGAGCAACTTCTGATAGCAACAGGGAGAAACCCAAATACTTCCGATTTGGGATTGGAAAAACTAGGGGTTAAATTAGGAAAAAGAGGAGAAATTGTTGTCAGTGCTGAAATGCAAGGAGCAGAAAATGTATGGTCTGCAGGAGATGTCATAGGAGAACCTATGCTTGAAACAGTAGCAGCAAAAGAGGGGATGATTGCATCAAACAATGCTTTGGCATGTTGTGAAGATGAAAAAAGAAAGATGGATTACAGAGTCGTTCCCCACGCTGTTTTTACAGATCCTCAGCTTGCAGGAGTAGGATTGACAGATGAACAGGCTATTGAAAAAGGGATAAGATGTAGATGCAACACCATCCCTATGGAATTGGTACCAAAAGCACAGGCGATCAAAGACACAAGAGGAGCGATAAAAATCGTGATTGATAATAGAACTCAAGAGATAATAGGCATTCATATTTTAGCACCCAAGGCAGCTGACTTAATACATGAAGGAGTTATGATTGTTAAAAACAGAATGAAAATAAATGATGTAATAGATACTTTGCACATCTTCCCAACCTTATCTGAAGCAATAAAGATTGCTGTCCAATCGTTCAGAAGGGATGTGACCAAAATGAGTTGTTGTGTTGAATAAGTCCTGGCATGATTAAACCCTCTAAGTGGGTTTGAGCGGAGCGAATGACCCACAACGTGTCCACGGGGTTTGCCGTGGAGGAAAAGTTTATAAACCAGTATTAAAAAAAGGATGTGATAACATGAATTCCTCTGAAAAAATCCTAACTCTAACAGATGGAAATCTTGGAGAAACTGTCAAGAGGAGCGATTTTGTAGTGGTGGACTGCTTTGCAACCTGGTGCATACCCTGCAAGCTCATCGAACCTATAATAGATGAACTCTCTCACGAGTACGATGGTAAGGTAACATTTGCAAAGCTCAACGTGGATGAGAATCCCAAAATAGCCATGGAGTTTGCAATTATGAGTATTCCCACCATTCTGTTCTTTAAGAAGGGGTTACTTGTGGACAAGTTAATAGGTGCGGTTCCAAAAGCTCAGATTTTAGAAAGGTTAGAGAAAAATCTAAAGCACTCATGAAACCTGAGATGAGACTTGCCACCATATCCATAATTGCTCTTTTTGATATGATTCTAACCTTTTCAATCTTTGCAGGGAGCATTCTTGGAATTGTCTTAACCTCAAGTTATGATAAATTCACAATATATGTTCTGATTGGAAGAATGGTGCTCTTTGCAATTGGTTTTTTCCTCATAGCAAATCTTTTGATTTACCTCATAGAAAAGTGGATGATCTCTCGGGAGGAGAGAAGAAGGGATGAGGCATTTTTGGAGTTTGAGAGAGAAAATCATCTGTGAGAGAGATCATAGAGAATCTCTAAAAGGTCTCCAATGTTTTTGTCAAGCTTAGAAGATATATTATCCATGGAATCTAAAAAGCTTAAGAAGAGCAAGTGATCCCTCTTTTCATCTCTAAGCTTCCACATCAATTCTCGCAATTTTGAAAAATCTCCTCTGAGTTTTATAAGTGAGAGGTTGAACTCGTTTAGGTAATGAGATTGCAAACCTTTATCCTCTATGGTTTCCAAGATTTCAGAGAGCTTCCTCTCATCCCTTGCAACTTCTGTGAGAGTTTCTGCAAGCTCTATCATGATTTTGGTGAATTTTCTTGCCTGAGATTCTAGGAAATCCTCCTCTTTCATTTCCGAAGGTTTTTCCTCAAAGAGTTGAGAGTACTTCTCAAAAAGCTCTCTTTTCATCTTACGATTATTTTCAAACGCTCCTCTCATTTTCTTAATTGTTTCATACATGCTTTGATTTGAGATGGATTTATTTAAAGGTAATGGTTTAGCGGGTTTGTTAACTCTTCGAGTGGTATAAAGTATAAAAAAATAGAACTCACAATCGTTCATAGATGGCTTAAGGGTTTACCACAATTTCATAAGACCTCATCAGAATTTGAACGGTAGGACTCCAGCTGAGATTGCAGAGATTGATTTAAACTTAGGGGAGAATAAGTGGTATTCGTTAATTAAGAAAAGTGCTGAGAATGGGAATAGTTAAAGAATTCACTCTTTCCTTATTAACTCCTCTTTATTTTAATAATGTTTGAGTTTTATAGAGAAATTTTCTGGCATTCTCGATAGTTATTCTGGCACTTTCTTTATCAAAAATTAGAGCGTAGTCCGCTTCATGTCTTATATCCATACTTATTTCAAAATTATCTGCAAACTCTGGGTCTAATTTTCTTGTTTTAACATATAGCTCCCTAAGAGCAACTAATAGACAATAGTGGCTCTTTTCTCTATAACCTTTTTTGAGAACAAGTGCCTTTGCTGAATGAAAAAATGAATAGTACGCTTGCACAGAAGACCATTTATAATCTCCATTACGTAAACTTTCCTCTGCACTCATCAAATCATATTTTGCACCTTCCAACTCTTTTTTGATCATCTTATTAGACACATTCATCCTTATGAGACGCCTTTCCCCTAAGCACTTTTGAAACTCATTCATTGCTACCACGCCATAAAACTATCCCTTTATTTACTTCTTCGTAAAAAGCACGGTCTCTATTTTTTAATTTAATGAATTCATGTGGTGACAATATGATAGGTTTCAATTTTCTATCATTAATATATTTATATTTCAAGAGTTGTTTTATTTCTTTAAAATTTTCAGTGATTATCAAAAGATCGATATCACTTTCTAATGTATCTTCGCCTGTAGCACAACTCCCAAATAGAATGATTTTGTTACATTCATTAATAATTTTTTTTACGAGTTTGTTTAATTCTTGGATATTTATGAAAATCTTGAAATATTTCATAGCTGGATTCAAATCATTTATTTTATAATATAAATTGCGTCCACGCTTTTCCTTATCTATTAAGCTCATTTTATGCATATTTTTCAAAACTTTATGGCATCCACCTACACTACTTCCAGTTGTCCTTGCAATCTTTCTTAAAAAAAATTGTTTGTGTGGTGAGCGAGACAAATATGTTAGTATAGTTATGGATAAAGGACTTAAGTTCACTTTTTCGAACATATGTTCATTATTTCGAATCATGAATTATGGTACATCTTCTATCTTATAAAGATTGGCTTTCCTTACCATTCGACAACTTAACATCACCGTTGGGATGTTTGGTTAAATAAAGAAGGAAAAAAGGAAAAAGACTAGTCTCAGTGCCCTTTTCTATGGGCATCAGAATTTTTTGTTTAATTTCTCAGAATCTTTACGTTGTTTCTCTCGCTTTTCTTTCCGACGAGTAACCCATTCGATAAATAGTAAAGTCCATATTGGCAATCCAAATACCGCACCGAAAGCCATTCCACCATAGACGATTAACGGGGGAAGGCCAATAGGATCGGTAACAGATATTTTAACTGATAGGTAAGGTCTGCCCCCTACATCATTTCCTTGTTCGTCTTCAAGGTAAACTCGAACTATAAGAACCTGGCGACCTAGTTTTTTTTCCTCTGGGCTTATTACCCAAGCCCACATTGCAGGATTGTCAGTTGTCAACATTTGCCTTGATTGTGCAGATAAGGCAGCTTCATCTAATTTGAAGTTAACGGCCTGTAAATATGCTGTCACTATGTATGTCCCTTCTGGTGACAGGATTGCATCACTAATGGGTGCTACTCCTTCGTCTATCCACATAGTCAAAGTAATCACGTCTGAAGTACCAATACGAAGATTGGTTGGGCCTGTCAATTTGGCAAATGCAATATATTCAGT
>JBHIDS010000078.1:0-10475 GCA_046760205.1 Candidatus Methanofastidiosia archaeon | reverse complement strand
GATACTCCCTTTGATCTACTACTCAGGGAATTGGAATGGGCAAATAGATTTCATGAGAGGCACAGAAATCCAGAGAAGTTGTTGAGAGAGTATGAAAGAGCTCATGAAAGATACTTTAAATCAAAGAAGGAGGATCAGGTATAAACGTCTCTCAAGATTTCCACCACATGCCTCACTTCCTTTTCCCCCTTCAAACCATCTAAAATTTGAATCTTGCACGTAGGGCAGGAGGTTGCCACCACATCAGCTTTTGTTTCCTCTATGGTTTTTCTTTTTAATTCGAAGATCTTCATGGAGTTGTCGTAGTGGGTTAGCATGTAGGAGCCTGCAGAGCCGCAACACTTATCTGCCTCGGTCATTTCAACGTAATCAACGAAGGGAATCTTTTTCAAGAGTTCTCTGGGCTCTTTCGTGACGTTAGCAGCTCTCGAGTGACAAGGATCATGATATGTTATCCTAACCTTTCCTTTGTTCATATCAGGAATCTTTAAATCTATGTTCAAGAGAAATTGACTTATATCTTGTACCTTTTTGGAAAACTCCCTCGCTCTCTCTTGGTATGAATCTTCTTTGAGCAACTCTTCATACTCCTTCAAGGCGAGCACACAGGTTCCACAGGCAGAGATTATGTGCTCATATCTAAGCATGGAATCTATGTTGAACTTTGCATACTCTATAGCATACTTTAGATTGCCATAGGTAACCATTGGGATTCCACAGCATTTTTGTGGCGGGAGAACAAAATTTATTTCGTTTTCCCTCAATACATGGATTACCGCATCCCCTGTTTCTGTTTCAAGGTAGTTGTCTGCACACCCATAGAAGTAGGCAACCTTGGCATTTGTATTTTGCAACTCCGGATACCTCTCTCTCAAATTCTTTTTGGAAAATGAGGGAAGAATCCTCTCCTTTTTAAGCCTTATGGCTGGAATCGTTAGAACATCTAAAATTGAACGAGCAATTTTGTTATTCCATAATGGTTCTAAAAAGGCGTTCAACTTTAAGAAATTCTCAAAGATTAAAGGTCTTCTCATGAGTTCAAAGATCAAGCCTGCGACAAAATTTGGGTGGTTTGCCCTTATCCTCATTATCTCTCTTGCAGTGCTCTCTTCTGCAGGACAAACGACTTCACAGGATTTACAGTTTAGGCAGTTTGCAATGGCTTTTTTATGGGTTTTGTATGAGAAGTTACGATCCCTCACCATCTGAATCCAGCCTCGAGCTCCCATTGATTCCTCATTGGTGATGTAATAAGAGGGACACCATGAATTGCACTTTCCACAGGTGGAGCAGTTGAAAAGGAACTTGTACTTGAATAGATCATCTAAAAAGGAAACAGAACTTATCTTTGCCTTTGGATTGAAAATCCCATCAGGATCGAGAATTTCCTTTATCTCCTTGAAAATCTCATAGATCCTTTCACCATAGAGTATCCTCAAAAACTGTGCCCTGACCCTTCCATCCCCATGTTCTCCAGAAAAGCTTCCTCCAAGTTCCAAGAGTTTTTTATAAACTTTATCTGCGATCTCTTTCATTCTCAAAAACTCTCTCTCGTCATGTACATTGATTAAAGGTCTCACGTGAGCATTCCCATCTCCAATGTGCCCATACATCCCCATCTTAAGTTTCTCTCTTTCAAAAAGCTCATTTACAAACCTTACGTACTTTGGAAGCTTTTCTGTTGGAACAACCCCATCCTCAACAAAGGTTAGAGGCTTTTTCTTTTTATCCATCTTGTACAGGGTTGGAACTATAGCTCTCCTCACCTTCCAGAGTTCCTCCCCCTGCTCCCCAAAGGATGCCTTTACCTCTGAGGAGAGGTGAAAGTTCTCAAGAATTTTCTTGCTCTCCTCTATTCTAGCTTTCAAATCTCCATCGCTCAACTCTATCAAAAGCATGGCTTCAGCATCCTCAGGAATTTCATATTTCTCTCTTCCCACGATGTCCAAGGAACTCGAGTTCAAGATTTCAACAGCTGAAGGATTCAATCTAAAGAGAGAGAATACCACATCCCCTGCCTCATCCACATCATCGAGATAAACGAGAACTGTAGCTTTTTTTGAAGGGACTTCTTCCAACCTTAGCTTAGCTTGAAGAAATACTCCCAAGGTTCCCTCAGAGCCAACGAAAAGCTTTGGGAGGTCGAAAAAACCTCTCTCTATTCCCAAAGCCAAGTCATAGAGGTTGTAACCAGAGGAATTCTTTCTTACCTTTGGGTATCTTTTCTTTATCTCTTCAGAGTTTTCTCTCACCAAATTAAAGATCTTTTCAAATTCTGGATTTTCTTTGAAAAAATCTTGAAGCTCTTTGCTCTTCAAATCGAACCTTTTCAAAACGATAACCCTGCTATCGTGAAGCATGACTTTGAGCTCCTCCACATACTCTTTGGTGGTGCCGTACTTTATAGTTCTTGGACCTGAGGAGTTGTTTGCAAGCATTCCTCCAATTCTACAGGTATCTCCAGAGGCAGGATCTGGGGCAAACATCAAATTATACTTGCTCAAGAAATTGTTCAAATCCCTGTAGATGATTCCAGGCTGAACTCTCACATACCTTTCTTTCTCGTCAAACTCAAGAATTTGATTAAATCTACAAAAATATAGGATTATTCCCTCACCGAGAGCTTGTCCCGCAAGACTCGTTCCTGCAGCTCTACATGTTATTTCAAGATTTTTTTTTCTTGAAAACTCTAAAGCTTTTAGAACATCTTCCTCACTCTCCACAAAAACAACGGCTTTTGGCTGAACTCTGTAGATGGAGCCGTCCATGGAGTAGGCATAGAGGCTTGCCTCATCGTGCAAAACCTTCTCACTCCCAAACAAGCTTTTAAGCTCTGAGCCAATAGACATTCGAAGACCTCTCAAGGATAGGGATGAAGTTTCACCTTTATTTCGCACAATCTATCGATTATCTTCTTCTTTGCATCTGAAACTTCTATGTAATCTTTTTTTTTCATGTATTCAATCAACTTCAATACCTTGGGATCTCTCACAACGAGGGTGGTGAAACCCTTTGCAGAACCAATGCTTCCAACGCTAACGTCAGAAAAGATGCCAGAGAAGTCTTGGCAAACGAGACAACCACTTCCAACGTAATCCTCAAACTCTTTTACACCAAACTTCCTCATCTCTCCTGCAACTTTAACATAGAGCTTTCCCTTTGTTATGTCTGTGTATGAAATCTCTCTTGCATCTATCTTCTGTTCTTTGAGAAAACTCTCAAAGAGATCATGGTAATAGAAGTTCTCTGTACAGAAGAGAGCTATTCTAAGATTTACCTTTGAAGTTAAGTATGGATATGCATTCTCTGACTTTTTCAAACCATTTATCTGGCAAGGAGTACCAACAAGACCAACTTTCCTAACCCTTGGAACTCTCTCTGAAAGCTTTAAGCCCCGCAAAACATTGGCATAGCTGTACTTGGTGCCTGAAGACTCTACAATCTCTTTAGGATTTTTTAAAACCTTTAGAACTGGATGCATCTCTTTATCCCTATCCACAACTATGGCTGCATCTATCAGCCCCATCTCAATGGCAGATACAAACATCTCGGTTACCATCGCTCCATCCTGTCCAGAAAATCTCTTGGATCTTGCAGATAGAATCTCCAAGAAATCTCCAGTTCCACTCATCAAATCGTATGAGACCCCGGGGGTGTAGTCATACCTTGGACAAACTGCATCACACATGGCACAGTTTATACATGGTATCTCCTTCAAATCGTCTATGGGTTTGTCCCCAGAGGTAATCCTCAAAACTGGGCAGGCATTCACACAGGCTGAACAGTGGGAACACAATTTCGGTTTTATGACAACTTCCCTTAACTGCTCGAAGTAGTTCTCAAATCCCCTCCATTCTGGAATCTCAAGCTCCCATGATTCAACATCCACTCTCTCATCGAATTCCTCTATCCTCAAAGTTCCTGTTGGGCAGACTTCTGCACACATTCCACAATAGGTGCACTTTGAAAAGTCAAGCTCCATCCTTCTCAAACTCCCACCATCTACATTGTAAACCGCATCCCAGGCACAAGCCTCCTTACACAGAAGGCATCCTATACACTCTTTCGGTGCTACAACACAAGAACCTTTAACCTTTTTGAGCTTGAGTGTTTGCAGAACGACCTCAGGATTTTTAGACTCTGCAAGCTTGAACTTTTCTCTGTTGAATATCAACTCTTTCTCATCAAAAGCTGGAAATTCATAATCTGGGAGCCACTGTAAAGCCCTAACAGGGCAGACATCCACACACAGCCCACACCAGGTGCAAGTTGAGAAGTTGTAGATGTACTCATCTATTGGATTTTTCTTTACACCTCTTTTGTAGATTTTAATAGAGTCGTTGGGACAAACCTCCTCACACATCTCACAACCTGTACATTTATCATAGAGATATAAATTGAATCCTCTCATTCTTCGAGGCATCTCTAACTTCTCTTTTGGGTACTGTACGGTTATCTCAGGCTTTAGCAAATTCTTGAAGGTTACCTTCAAACCCTTGGCAATGCCTTTTGGAAACATATTATCACCTGTCTATCTCCCCCACAACGGTGTCCAGACTTCCAAAGGTTATTATTAAATCTGGAATCTTTATTCCCTTGGATGCTGGAATTAGGGTAAAGACGTTTGAAAATGAGGGGGATCTGACTTTTACTCTGTATGGGCCTGCACTTCCATTGCTCACTACATAAAATCCCAGCTCTCCCTTTGGAGCCTCTATCCTTGTGTAGATCTCTCCCACTGGGGGATAGATTTTCCTTTTAACTTGAGCTCTCACATCTCCCGAAGGCATCATTTCCAGAGCCTCTTCAATTATGCGAGCGCTCTGTCTTATCTCCTCCATTCTAACTAGGTACCGAGAGTATACGTCTCCCTCCTTGAAAACTGGAACCTCAAAGTCAAGTTCCTCATAAACAGAATAGGAATCATCTCTTCTTGCATCAAAGTCTATTCCAGAACCCCTTGCAACAGGTCCTGTGGCACAGTAATCTAGACAGTCTTTCTTGGTTAAGATTCCAGTTCCTATGCTTCTTGCCATAAAAATCTCATTTCCTGTCAGAAGGTCGTGGTACTCATCCACCATCTTGTACATCTTCCGTATGAAGTTCATCAAAGCTCTCTCAAAGCCAAAAGGAATATCCATTAAAACCCCTCCAACTCTCATGTAGTTAAAGGTTAATCTCTGTCCACACAAGAGGTTGAAGAGATCCAAAACCATCTCTCTCTCCCTTAGCATATAGAGAAGGGGGGAGAAGAAACACCCAATGTCGTTGGTGAAAGCACCAATCCCCATGAGATGAGCAGCAATCCTTGAAAGTTCCATACATATCACCCTGATGTACTCAGCTCTTTGAGGAATCTCGAGTCCCATCAATTCCTCGATACTTCTAACATAAGCGTACTCGTTGGTCATTCCAGCCAACCAGTCCATCCTGTCTGTTATGTGAATGAACTGCTCATAGGTATCCATTTCAGAAAGCTTTTCCATGCTTCTGTGCATATACCCTATTATTGGGGTAACCTCTTGGATGATCTCTTGATCTATCTTTACCAAGAGCCTGCAAACTCCGTGGGTTGAGGGGTGCTGAGGTCCCATGTTTATCAGTAACTCGTTCTCCCTTGGTTTTGGAATTGGCTTGTCCCAGTCCATAGGTTCTTTTTTTGGAATGTAGGACTTTCTCAAGGGATAGATATTCCAGTGGTCTGGGAGAAGGATTCTTCTTAGATTGGGATTTCCTTCAAACTCAATCCCAAAGAAATCGAAGGTCTCTCTCTCAAGAAATTCTGCTCCCTTCCAAAGAGAGGAAATAGATGAAATCTTGGGGTTCTCTTTTGGAATCTCTGTGAAAAAACTGAAATGTTTCTTTTTTTCATATGAGTAGAAGTGGTAGATTAACTTGAAGTTTTCATACTCTATGGCAGTGATGAAGGAGAGATGTTCAAACTTCCTTTTCACTTCTTTTACAAAGTCTAGGAGGTTTTCAGGTTCAACGCTTTCTTCCTCAACATCCAATCTCTCAATCCTCAAGTTTTTCACCTCGAAAGCAATCTCTCTTCCATGATCTTTTCCTGAAGTTTTAGAATTCCTGAAAGCAGAGCCTCAGGTCTTGGGGGGCATCCAGGAACGTAAACATCCACTGGAAATATCTTGTCCACCCCATTTAGAACAGAGTAGGACTTCACATAAGGTCCTCCACCGTTGGCACAGCTCCCCATGGATATCACGTACTTTGGATGGGGCATCTGGTCGTAGACTCTTTTCAATCTTGGAGCCATCTTCAAGGTGACGGTTCCTGCCACAAACATCAAATCAGTCTGTCTTGGAGAGGCTCTAGGAGCCACACCATACCTGTCTATATCGAACCTGGAAGAGGCTGTGACTATCATCTCCATAGCACAGCAGGCAAGCCCAAAGGTAAGCATCCACAGAGAGGATTTTCGAGCCCAGCTCAAAGCTTTCTCCACTGTAGTTAGAATCACAGAGCCACGCAGAGCCTCAAGATCTTCTTCTATTCTTTTCATGATGAAACACCTTATCTTCACTTTAAAAATCTATCTCCTTTACGATGGAAAAAAGGCAAAAGGAATCCCCAGTTGCTATTGACTTTTTCCTCTCAATTCTCCTCTCACAAAGCTTCTCAAAAAGATTCAGGTCCAATCTACAGAGAGAAGGGTACTTGCGAGCTAAAAGGTAGAAAGGGCAATTTAAAATCTCAAACTCATAAGCTTTCTCGATTTCATATAAGACTGCCTCAGCCCCCCTCTCGTTCAGAAGCTCACATAGAAGAGAGACTCTCTCTTTCAAATCCTTTCCCTCAAAGTCCCTTCTCGATTCTTGATAGATCCTTTCAGAAATTGAATCTATCAGATGGTTTAGCTTTTCATTCCCCTTCTCCCTTAGGATCTCCTCAATTAGAAGCTCTGTCAAGAGATCGTACCTTTTTGGAAAGAATTCTTGAGCTTTCTCTGTGATGGAGTAGATATACTTTGGTCTTCCCATGCCCTCCTTTACAACACCTTTCTTCACCAAATGATCCCTCTCGAGGAGAATCAGGTGCTGTCTTGCAGCTGTAGGAGTTATCTTGAGCTTTTCACACAGTTCATCTACAGAGCTACTCCTCTTTCTCAAAATCTTTAGAATCTCCAATCTTGGTTCACTGAACTTCATTGGAGGACACCGCTTCTAATTGCATTTCAGACTTATAAATCTTTCTACAGTAAAAACAAGAGAAAGTTTATATAATCTAAAACTCATTTACTCTTCTATCATCTTATAGAGAACTAGAACTGGAAGAAGAGCGATGGTAGAAACTACTATAAAGCTTGCCTCTCCACCCACACCTTGATAGAGAATTCCTCCGAGGGTGGGACCCAAGATCATTCCTAGGCTCTGAATGGTACCAAAGAGCCCAAAGATCTTCCCCCTCTTGTTCTCATCCACTACGTCTGCAAGCAAAGCCTGAGTTGCAGGTTCAGAGGTTGCCCAGCCTACGGTTCTAACACCCAAAATCCCAATCATCTCTGCGGGAGTTCTGATTAACGCCATGGGATATGTAGTGAGGGCTGAGAACATTGACCCATAGATTATGGGTTTCTTTCTCCCTATTCTGTCTGCGAGGGAACCTGCAAAGGGTCTTATCAAAGTTCCTACAACACCCATCACGGTGAAGGCTATTCCAATGTCTGTCTTTGTTGCTCCCACCTTCTCGTCTGCATAGATCGGTATGAGAGGCTCTATAAGCGTAAATGCAAAGATTCCCAGAAATGATGCAAACATGAGTCCTGAGAGAGTTTTAAAATATTTAGAGCTTTTTATCTCAAGATAGTCGTTTCTTAATTTTTTCTTGAGAGAGAGTTTTTGAGTAACGACGCTCTCCCCTATCTTTACAGTTTCCTTAACATATATCTTTATGAAGGGAACCAAGAGCAACATTATAAGGCCACATAAAAGAAAAGGGATCTTTATTCCATATAGATCTGCCAAAAATCCACCTACCGCAGGACCAAAGATCAATGCCATGTGGAGGCTCATTGAGAAGTAGCCCATGGCCTTTCCCCTGTCTTTCTGTTCCACAGAATCAGCGACAATTGCAGTGGCTGAGGGCCAAACCATGGCAGAGGCAATGCCCTGTAAGGCTCGAAAGAGGTAGAGGTGTGCAAGATTTTGAGCAAAGGCAAAGGAGGACATGGCAATAGAGTATGAAAAAAAGCCTACTATAAGCATGGATTTTCTGCCGTACCTATCAGATAAGGCTCCAAAGGGCGTTGCAAAGATAAATCTGGTAAGGGCAAACATGGAGGCGATAATGCCAATGTCTGTTGGCGTTGCTCCAAAGGTTTTGGCATAAAGTGGAAATAAGGGAAAGATCAATCCGAACCCAATCATCGAGATAAAGATTCCAATACAAACCACCAAAACGTTCTTGTAAACCTTGAAGAAATCAAAGGCTTCTCGAAGAGGATTCATGAATCCATTTTGTGAAAAGTAATATAAAAGTGTGGGTGACCTATAGCCCGTCTTTTGTATATGGCAAATGCTTGCCCTGCGGTATTCAACTAAGCGACCTACTCTCACCTCAGACTGGCATTCATAGGTGATTCCTCAAATAGAGGGTTTGGTCTTGCACACTGTGGGAAACTTTTCACCGAATTTGTTCAGCTCATCGGCAGGTCTTTTCTCTGTCACCAGAGAATTTTCTGCTTCATCTTCACAGATGAACAACCGTGTCGTTTCTGTGTTTTACCTGGAATTTCTCCCAGTGGTTTTCAGACTTGAAAACCACCACAGCTCCAGTCGTGTGGACAGAACTTCCTCCAACCTTTCAAGGTCAGAAACCGCAGATCACCCACACGTTATGATATAGGAATTTATGATATAAAAGGTTTTTGGGTGCCATTATTTATACATGTCAATAAATTATTAATACTATGGTGTATACATCAGCCCAAGATGATTTGTTTGAAACACCTCTTCCTAAAAATCCTCCTTGACAGGTTGGTTCATTTGAAAGAGTCCATAATATCCACACTCCTCCCTTTGAAAAGTAATCCAAAAATACATGAGACAACGTTCCATAAAGAGATGCCCCAAAGATTAACAAAATAGGGAATTTTGGAATAAAAGTGAATTCTTCTGGAAGCCAAATGGAAACTACATAGGATGCAAGAATGGATGAGATAAAAACAAAAAATAAATTATGAAAAATTTTTCTGTGCAATCTTGTATGGATGTTTATATCAGGAATGTATGAGAAGATAATGACAAAAAGTAAAAATAATCTCTCAATTTCCAAAACCCATTCAAACTCACATGTGCGAATGGTATCTATGAAATATACATAAAATAACTTATTCGAGAATAAAAAGATTAAAATAAGAAACCACTCAAGAAAACCACACCTAACGTCCAACCTTGACAATTTCGGAGTAAAGTGCCTTAGGTTATTAGTGCTGGTGGGCTGAACACCTCGTTGCCTTGGTGCGTACACCCCCAGTCTATCAACCCCATCTTCTATGGGTACCTTCGTCCCTGGTCGGTGTTGCTGTCGCCAGCCCCACCTTGCATTTCAAATGCATTGACCAGAGAATGGATGTCTTTTTTTGGGGATCGTTTCGAGCTTAGATGCATTCAGCTCTTATCGACTATGGCGTAGCTACTCGGCAATGCCTTGTCAGACAACCGATACACCAGAGGCCACGGCAGTCTGTTCCTTTCGTACTGGGACTACCTTACCCTCAGACATCCAACACTCCCAACAGATAGCATCCAATCTGTCTCACGACGATCTGAACCCAGCTCGGGTTCTCCTTTAATGGGCGAACAACCCCACCCTTGGGTCCTGCTGCAGACCCAGGATGGAAACGGCCGACAGCGAGGTAGCAAGCCACGGGGTCGATGTGTACTCTTGCCCGTGACCACCCTGTTATCCCCGGGGTAGTTTTTCTGTCACCACAAGCCCTCACTAATAAGGACATTGTGTCTCGCTAGGCCAAGCTTTCGCTTCTGGATTCCTTACTGTCAAGAATCCAGTCAGGCTGGCTTTTGACCTTACCCTCTACGACGCATTTCTGACGCGTCTGAGCCAACCTTAGGGCGCCCTTGATATTTTTTCGAGGGCGTGCCGCCCCAGCCAAACTACCTACCTATCGTTGTCCTCTTTCGAGTTAGTGAGACAAATTGAAAAGAGTGGTATCTCACTGGCGTCTCCACCTCACCTGGCGATGAGGCTTCATAGACTTCCACCTATGCTGCACAATTCAATCCGCATCACAACAACAGGCTGTAGTAAAACTCCACGGGGTCTATGCTTCCCGTTGGAAGACCCTGGCTTGTGCACCAGGCGGTAGGTTCACTGGGTTCCAGTTGGGGACAGCGAGACTCTCGTTCCGCCATTCATGCAAGCCGCCAATTAAGCGGCAAGGTATTACGCTACCTTAAGAGAGTTATAGTTACTCCCGCCGTTTACCGGCGCTTAGC
>JBHIDS010000077.1:0-10619 GCA_046760205.1 Candidatus Methanofastidiosia archaeon | reverse complement strand
AGTAAAAAATAAATGAAATAAAAAAATTCTAGCCGAGCAATTCTTCCAAATCAGCTATAGCCTTCTCATACATTTTTTGAGCTTCAAGTGCCATGTTACGTGCAGCAATGGGATTGAATCTCATGATTTTCTGAGCCTTTTCCAAAAGCGCATCTGCCTCTGCCATTGCATCTGCGATCTCTGAAACCTCCAGCTCCTTTCCTGTTGCCTCATCAAGAAGCGAATGAGCCTCTTCCTTTAATTGAAGGGCAGTGTTAATCGCATTGAGGGCAAGTGGAATCAGACTTGGGTTAGTAGGTCTTGTTATAGGTATAGGTCCAGGTGGTGGAGCAAAAACAACATCGAAAACACTGAATACAAGAAACCATGCCAAGAGGAACCCTCCAATTTTCGTCTTTCTCATCTTCTCACCTCTTATTTTTTTATTTCTAAGCAACCTTCATTTATAAGACTTTTCGTTAATTCTTCAAAAGAAAAAAAGAAATGAAAATCATTTTTCCTCTTTCGAACTTACCTTTCCAATGAGCTCATCCACTATCTGGGGTGCTTTATCCTTGATTCCATATCCAAACCCTATTCCAATTGCCAATCCAAGCCCAAGGGCAAGCCCCCAAGCCAGCGCCTTTGCAAAAACCAGAAGTACTTCAACGTCCACCCTGATGGTGCGAAGGGCGATTATCAAAACTATGTAGTACAGAAAGAATCTAAGTATCCCTGAGAACAATCTGACGAAAGCCACCTTGGCTTCCTCCCCGGTTCTTGTAACGTAGTCTGCAACGAAATCCACAATGAGAAAGCCCACTATGAGAATCACGATGCCGAAGAAGAAGGTGGGTAAGTATCCCAAAACGTTCACCATGAAGAGCTTCATTCCCTCAAGCTCTAAAAAGTCCACTATCAACATGAAAGTCACAGCATAGACAAAGAGCCTTGTGGCAAAGTCAAAGAAAGAAACTATGCTCATTCCAGTGTTCTCGATGGCTTTTCCTACGATAGAGCCTTTTAAGGCATCATCCACACCAATAGAGTCCAAAAAAGTGCTCAAAACCTTACCCAAAAACTTGGCAACTGCAACCCCTATCACCAATATGAACATCACAATTGCAACCTTTACAAGAAAGTTTGGGATCTGTGCTATAAAGTTGGACAGAACCTCCCACTTAAGGTTGTTCACCGCAGCCAGGATTGCCAGAACGTAGATGAACCAACGAATCATGGCATCAAAGAAGGAAACCAGAGTCATTCCAGCGTTTTTCACCACACTCTCAACAGCTGTACCTTCAAGAACATCGTCGAGACCAATCTTGTCTAAAACCTTTGAACCTGCCTTTCCAAAAATCCTCCCCATTATCCAGCCCACGATCAGAATCGCAATGGTTATCCCAATGGTCTTGATGTAGGGCAAAAAATACCTCAATTGTGTTATATCTTGAACCATACTCTCACCTCTCTTTACTTTATTTAAATTGACTTTCAACTATAAAAGCCTTTCCCAATATCTATATTTATTTTCCAGGTTTTTCTTCCTCTTCCACCCTCTGGGGAGTGACACTCACTTGCATGGGACTTGGAAGACCCACCTCTCGAGCCATATTCATTAAAATGAGAAAAGCTCTCTGGGTCATGGCAAACATTATCTCTTGTCCCAAATTTTGTGGCAATTTTCTCTCCTCCTGCCACTGCCTTAGAGCATCTTTTCTCTCCTTCTCTCCAGCCTGAAAGATCACCGTTCCTTGAGTTGTGATATTTCCCAGAGCTGGATCATAGTTTGCAGTGTACTCAAAGGCAGCCTCCAAAACGTTTATCCTCCCAGTCGTTCCCTGCATCTGGTTCTCCTGGATTGCAAGGATTCGAGGCAGGGGAGCAACCCTGATTTTACCTTCAGCTCTTATCTGAGGATTTCTTTGAGCCTCAATCTTATCGATTCTTACACCAATGACAGGCATGACTTCACCTCTTCCCTGCTTTGCAAAACCACTTAAAAAGGTTTAGGTTTCATCCACCTTCACCAATTCATAATCTCTTCTTCCAAGACCAATCCTCTCTGCATGTTCCAATTGTTGTAGATGGGTTTTTGATAAAATCCTCTCACCTGTTTTTTCATCCATCCTTGCATTTGCCCAGGCAAACTTGTCCTGTCCTCGTTTCAAGCCCTCTGATGCAGAGTTTGGGATTCCAGATTTCTCGGTTGCAAGGTCAAGGCAAGCCTGGTCTATGGCTACAGGATCCTTGGACAAGAAGATCCCAAGATCCGGGACCATTACAGGAGGACCATAGGAAACACAGTCACAAGCCTCAGAGATGTCCAAAGCGAGGTTTAGATAGATGAACTTCTCCCTGCCCACTCCATCTAAAACCCCCAAGGCGTTCTCTGTAAGTTTCTTCACCTGTTCATCCAAAGGACTCCAGTCGATGGTAATGGCTTTAAATCCTTTGGCTCTGCACACTGAGGAGCAGTGAAGACAGAGGATGCATTTTTTCATATCCATCTTCGCAATCTCATCGATTTCGATGCACCTAACTGGACAGACATCTTGACAGGCTCTGCACTTCATCCCAACACACTTTTCAGAGTCTACCTCAAGGTTTCCTTCAGTGTGCATCATTGCTTTGCTGTACTTTCCAACACAACCTATTCCCACGTTCTTCAAGGCTCCCCCAATTCCTCCTATGGCATGTCCCTTGAAGTGTGAGAAAACTATCACATGATCAAAGTCTCTAAGAGCCATAGAAACTGCAACCTTTTTGATGTACTCCCCATTCACATCCACATAGAAGACATCTGTTCCAAAGTAGCCATCGAGCATCACTATGGGAGCTCCCAAACTCTCTTGTGTGTATCCATGAGCAGATGCCATCTTCAGGTACTCTGCAGAGGTGGCTCTGCCACCATACACACCAGAAAGTCCATATCCCAAACCACAAGTCTCAGCCACCACTGGATAGGCATTTTTATCTTTTATGAGATCAACGAGCTTTCTTGCAAAAACTGGACGAAGATAGTTGGTGTTCCCAAAGGTTCCAAAATGAGTTTTTACACAGACTTTATCTCCTTTCTTAATTCTATCGTGAAATCCCTTTCTCTTGAAGAGTATCTCAAGTTTAGAAAGCATGGAGTAGCGAGACCTCACCCTTCTATCAACATAGAAAACCTTTGGCTTCATGGAATAACCTTAAAAGAATCAATATAAAACTACCCACTCTAAGTTGGCATAGATAAGAAAAGAGAAAGAAAGGTTCACTTACCCTTGAAGTTTCCCTTTCTCTTCTCAAAAACAGCCTGGATTCCCTCTTTCAAATCTTCAGTATGAATACACTCGAGAGCGGCTTCAACCTCCAACTTGTTTCCCTCCTCAACCGTAAGCTCAGTGGCTTTATTTACACACTTTTTTGCAAGTTTTACTGCTATTGGGGCATTTCCAGCAATCTTTGCAGCAGTGAAGCTCCAGGTAGATTCAAGTTCATCTAAGGGGACAACCTTGTTCACGAGTCCAATCTCTTCTGCCTCCTTAGCTGTTATCATTCCCCCTGTCAAAATCATCTCCTTTGCATTTCCAAGTCCAACTATCTTTTCCAATCTCTGAGTTCCACCCCAGGCAGGAATGAGACCGAGGGAAACTTCAGGTGCTCCAAGCTTAGCCTCCTCTTGTGCAATCCTTATGTCACAGGCGAGGGTAAGCTCCAATCCTCCACCCAGGGCAAGCCCATTTATGGCTGCAATTACAGGTTTTTCAAAGTTCTCTATCTTTCGATAGAGCCTTTGCCCCTTGACAACGAGCCTTTTGATATCCTCATCTGGAGCTTCTTGCAGCTTTTCAGCCATCTTCAAATCGAGTCCAGCAGAAAAAGCCTTTCCTCCATCGGCGGTTATGACCACCACTTTTACTTCAGAGTCTTTAGAAATTTTGTCCAAAAGTGTATCAAGCTCTTGCAACATGATGTCGTTAAAAGCATTCAGCGCCTCGAGTCTATTCAGTTTTATCACTCCAATGTTTTTCTCTGGAGAGAAGAAGCTTCCCTCCTTTGAGTACTTCAAAGTTTTTAACTCCATTTCAAAACCTCCTATTTTCCTTCAACCATACTCATAAAAACCTTTTCCAGTCTTAACTCCCAATTTTCCTGCATCCACCTTTTCAGAGAGTAACCTGGACGGTTTGTAGAAATCGTTCTTCTTCTCTTCTCTAAGAGAGTCTAAACCTGAAACCACCGAGTCCAAACCAAGTTCGTCTGCAAGCTCAAAGGGACCTTTTGAAAAGTTCCCTCCAAGCCGCATAGCTTTGTCCACATCCTCTATTGATGCAATTTTTTCCTCAAAAGCACACTTTGAGGCCTCGTTTATCATCACATACAAAATTCTGTTCAATATGTACTCATCGGTTTTCTTCACTTTTAAATCAGGTTTGTCAAAGTCCAAAAGTCCTTTTCCTGTTTTCATGCCAAGATGTCCCAAAGCCACTGTTTTTGATAAAAGCTCTGAGGGTTTATAGTACTCTCCAAGTCCCCTATGCAGGGTCTCTGTGGCATGAAAGGCAACATCCAATCCAACGAAATCAAGAAGTGCAAAGGGTCCCATTGGAAAGGCACTCCTCACTGATATTTTGTCTATGTAGATCATGGGTGCAATCCCTTCCTCGAAGATTTTCAAAATCTCCCCTGCAGTTGGGATGAGGATTCTGTTGAATATGAAACCTGGTCCGTCATTTGAGAGCACAGATTCCTTTCCTAATCTTTCTGAGACCTTTCTTACAGCTTCAATGGTTTTATGGGAAGTTTTTTCTCCTTTGACGATCTCCACCAACTTCATGGCTGGAACAGGGTTAAAGAAGTGCATTCCCACTACTTTCTCCTCTCTCTCAGTAGCTTTTGAAAGCTCTGTAATAGAAAGAGTGGAGGTGTTGGATGCAAGGATGGTATGTCTTAGGGAAGCCTCATCCAACTGAGAAAAAATTTTCTTTTTGAGTTCAAGCTCCTCAAAGACAGCCTCGATAACCAAATCAGCATTTTCAACAGCTTTCTCAAGGGAAGTGGTGGTTTTTATCCTTGAAAATCCATCCTGAGCCTGCTTTGGAGTGAGCTTTCCCCTCTCAACGCCAGACATGAAGTAATCTCTTATCTTGTTCATACCCTTTTCCAAGAACTCCTCTGTAATCTCTCGTCCGTAAACGTTGTAA
Source organism: Candidatus Methanofastidiosia archaeon (assembly GCA_046760205.1). Lineage (GTDB taxonomy): Archaea > Methanobacteriota_B > Thermococci > Methanofastidiosales > SZ-28-30 > JBHIDS01. The sequence continues at coordinate 5,448 of JBHIDS010000077.1, read as the reverse complement.
CCTGAAAAGGCACATACATAGGCTATTCCAGAACCCATGGCTCCGAGGCCTATCACAGCGATGTTCTTAACCTGCATGAAAACACCACTTTACATTTGATAAGGCATTTATAAGGTTTGCTCTCTAAAATTAACCCTAAACCTTATATCCATTAAACTTTCTTTTTTTCTATGAAAAAAATCTCAGCCAAAAAACCTGAAGTTGAGGGAAAACAGTACCACATTGCATGTGGAGAAGGAGACCTTTCAAAATACGTTCTTCTTCCAGGAGATCCTGAGAGGGTTTTGAAGGTTGCAAAGGATTGGGATTCTTTTGAGGAGATTGCATTCCACAGAGAGTATCGTTCAGTTACAGGTGAGTACAAAGGGATGGAAATCTCCTGTATCTCCACAGGTATAGGCTCCCCTTCTGCCACAATCGCTTTAGAGGAGCTTTCCAGGATAGGGTGTGATACTTTTTTGAGAGTGGGTTCTTGTGGTGCTATTCAGAAAGAGATAGAGTGTGGAGATCTTGTGATAAGCACAGGCGCTGTGAGATTGGAGGGAACTTCCAAGCAGTACGTTAGAGTGGAGTATCCTGCTCTTGCAAACCATGAAGTTGTCTTGGCTCTCATTGAGGCCTCTGAGAGTTTTGGGTTCACATATCATCTTGGAATCACCGCATCCACAGATTCCTTCTACACAGGACAAGCAAGGTACGGTTTTAAAGAGTACAGACAGTCCTTTATGAAAACCCTAATTTCTGATCTTCAGAAGGCAAAAGTCTTGAACTTTGAGATGGAGGCTGCAGCCCTTTTCACCCTCTCCAACGTCTATGGGTTGAGGTGTGGTGCAGTCTGTGCGGTGTTTGCCAACAGAGTGACTGACGAGTTTCAAATGAAAGGAGAGAGAGATGCAGGTTTGGTGGGAAGTGAAGCTCTAAGGATTTTAAGAGAGTGGGATGAGGTAAAGTCAAAGCAAAAAAAGAGATATCTTTATCCCTCACTTTTGAGATAAACTTATAAACTCAACCGAAAAATTCCCCTTATGATAGAGGCAGTACTCCACATAGAATCTCAGAGCAACCAGAAACTCGCCTTAGAGAAATCTATGAAAGAGCTCTTGCAAGATCTGAAAAAGAGGGCAAACATAACAGAGCACAGTTTTGGGGAAGTGAGAGAGGAGGATGTTGAGGGACAGGTTAGTTACTCAAGCATCCTTGAGATAAAGGTGATTCTAAACTTCAGGGATTTTGTAAATCTTGTAATCTTCTCAGGACCATCAGCCATTGAGGTTTTATCTGTGGATGAGAAACTTCAAAGCTCTAAACTCCTCTTAATTTTGGGAGATCTTTCTTCTGTGATAGAGAAGTTTTCAAAGAGATATGGGATCTCTTTAAAGTATCAAAGATTCAAAGAGTTACAGGAAGAGGTGGGAATCTCTGAGGAAGAGATGGATGAGCTACTGAATAAAGGGGGATTTCTCACAAAGCTCGTCGTTGAGGTGGAGGGTCCCGACGAGGAGAGCTTAAAGAGAGCAACTTTGAAGTTGCTCAACAGTGCTGGAGGATACGTTTCAAAGATGAACTCTAAGAGAATGGAGGGGGAGGGATGGCGAGGTCTTGTAGGGTCAGAGGTGGTTTTTTCAAACTTGGAGGAGGTCTTCATGGCAGTTGCTAGATTCACTCCAGTTGCCATAACCATAGAGGAGCCAGATGAAATAACTCTAAGTATGAGGGAGGTACAAAACATTGGGTTGGACATTGCCATGATACTCTCTGATCTCACAACTTCTACGATTCGAAAGAGAGAGTAAAAACTTGTTCTAAAAGTTATTGATTAGCAATGTTTCTTAATTAGACCGAAAGATTTATATAGTATTATTGTTCATAAATATTACTAACCAGACAATAGGGACCTAGATCTCTTGTTCGGTAGGAGGTATGAACATGAGACTTAAAAAAGTGGGTGCAATCCTTGCAGGTACTGCCTTGCTGAGTTCAGCATTGGCAGGTGCAGTTGCAGCCGCAGATCTACCGCCCAAGAGTTTCTTCATAAACGAGGATGGAACTCCGGCGGTACTGATAGTGGTCGGAGAGGAGTCTGCTGCCTCTGACGTGGTGGCAGCCTCTCTCGTGGCCGCAAAGATAGGAACAATGGCAGTAAAAATAGAAAGAGTGGAGCTACCAGGACAGATTTTTGCAGCGGGACACAACAACATTCCACTGATGCAACAGGTATGGGATGCAGGAATCTGGTCAAATCCAGGTTTGTCCCTTCCAGCACCAAATGCCTACATAAACGCCCCAGTTGATCCAAACTACGTCTACGGTGTCACGGTGGTGGACGTTCCAGACTCCAACGCCTATGCAGCTTCCACACCTCAGTGGCAACCCCCAATGATCCAGCCTACAGCTCAGCCACACCTAAGTCCAATTCCAAGCTTTTATGCAACACCAGTGTACACCCTACCCTCTCTTTGGTGGTTTGACGATGTGGATGCAGGATTCTTTGGAGACAGAGACGACCCATTCGATGCTTGGGAAATTCACGAGGAGATTCAGATAAGGTTTGACAACCTGTTTCTCTTTGATCCAAGAACTGGTGGAAACGCCCAAGACAACCTGGCAGATATTGTTGGAGGAGATGTGGACCACAATTTAGTTCTATACACCAACAACTTGGACTGGGAAGCCGACTGGGGGCTGGATCCAAGACCTGAGGACGACAGGTACTACATGCGTTTAGAGCCAGGTCTAAACTACAGGATAGACAATGTCAGAAGACCTATACAGCAAGAGCTTTGCTGGGATTACCTCTGGCACAAGGTTACAGGGCAAGAGATAGTGGATTTGCACCAGCAATTCCAACAGAATCTCTATATTCCAGAGCCAAACTCCATAGTAAGGCACAGACTTCCAAAGATCAAGGTTTTTGGAAAGGAGTACACAGTAGTTGATGCAACATTTCTATGGGACTGGAACAGAAGAACTGCATCCCAGGACCCACAGTGGAATCTTGGACAGGCGAACATATGGGCTGGAGAGTACGTTGTGATAACTGGGACTCCCACATCCTATGTTGAGGAGTACATCTACAAGGACGAGCCAAAAACTTATGCAGGATATGAGGTGACTGTGAACGACATAGACGTTGACCACAACAAAGCTTGGATAACAGTGACAGAGCCTACCGGTGATACCAACGATGTTTGGATGATTTTAGATCCAGAACATGGCTTCTCTCCAGGGCTTCAGCAGATGGGAGTTACTGGTGGATTTCCATTTGTTGGGAGAGGATTGAACGATGTTTTGGCTTTGACAAATCTAATAGAGTACATAGATGACTTGGGAGATAGACACTACCAGTACGAGTACCCAGTTTTTGCAATGGATGGAATCGCAACCTTCATTGGAGCCAACGGGACAACGGGAATTCTGGTTAACATCTATACTTTGGAAGACATAAAAGAATTCAAGACTCAGAACTGTTGTATTCCCTTCGTGGAAGAACCCTCAGCTTACGCCCTGTGGATAGACCAGCAAGTTACCATGGATCCAGTGACTGGGGTAAACTTCCCGTTCACCTATCCTATCTCGCCTACAATACCATACAACGGAGTGAGATGGACAATAGATGCTAACGCCTACGATAGACCTGCGCCTTACAAGACCATTCCATACGATGGAGCTGTTGGGGAGCTCACAGGATCTGCTCTGAGTGCCTTTCCACAAGGCTCTGTGTTCTTGTACTACGATGCTGATGCAGATGACACCTATGACAAAGGAGAACTCATAGTTGCTGACTTGAATGGAGCTAACGGCTGGGAGGTTGGAGAGCCTATGGTGGTCTATGGATTTGGACCATTGCAGGCAGCTGCATATCCACCAATTTCAGCTCCTGGCCCTGGCAATGTAGGAATGAAGGTTTTGCCAGATCTCATCTACTACGACTTCGATGGAGATGGATACTACAGACAGGGAGACTTTATCGTTGTTGATGAAAATTTAAATGGAGACTGGGACCTCACTGAAGAAGCCATAATAGGTGTGGGTCAGCCCCCAGTTCTGCCTGTTTCAGCAGCAACGCCAGAGTGTCCTCCAACAGTGATAGTGACAATAGGAATGAGAGACTTTTATGAAGATATGCCTCCCAATCCTCCAGAAGACTTGAGCACTGGACTTCTGAGCTTTTATGATGCAAACAACAACGGAATCTATGATTGGGGAGAAGCTTTGATCTATGAGCAAGATCCAGAGTGCACTGTAGATCCTCCCGATATCTTTTTTGCAGCTCCCAACAGAATCTACGACGACACAGATGTGATGCTTCTTGGACATCTGATACTGGACAATCTTGAGAGTGTACCAGGAAATCCATTTGACGGTCTTGACAACTTTGCAGACAGGGACTTCAACGACTTTGCATGGCTCTTTGAGGACTGCAATCTTCCAGCCTACGATATAGCAGAGCCCCCAATTCCCCCCCTTCCTCCAGCTATTCAGATAAAGGGAGAGTGGCCTTTAACTTTCCTGGACTACATGTGGGAGATGAACATCAAGCTTTGTGACACCTTCGAGCTTGTGAGGTGTACCACCAAGTACATCTTCGATGGACCAAACCACTACTTCAAGATAGACTTGACAGACATAAGCTGGGACGACAACAACGATGGAATCAGGGATGTTGGAGCTTGGCTGGATCCAGATCCTTTAACTCCTGGAGATGAAACCTGGCAATTCGGCTTCGACGATGGAATTGACTTTAAGACCATAATGGAGATCTCTGCAGGCTCTTACGATAGGGTAATACAGGTGGACATAGATGAGGCTTCTCTTGTGAAACTTGACATCGAGATAACAGACATGGACAAGGCACTGTACAATCTCATAATGATTGGAGGACCAGTACACAACCTGGCTGTGAGAGAGCTGGTGGACCTTGGAATCTTCCCAGATGATGGCTCACCAGTGGACTGGATGTACACATCCGCTGGAGACTACAAGCTCTACACCAACCCATACGGAACTGGAAAGGATGTCTTGGTGGTAGCAGGTGCAGATAGAGAGGCAACAAGACTTGCAGCAGAGCAACTAGTGGCAAATCTCTAGATTCAATTTCTTTTTTTTTTCTTTTTTTGAAATTCAAAGTTTTCGTCCTTTTCTCTCTTTTCAATGAAAGTTACTATTACGACCGAAAGTTTTATATACTATTACTATTCAGATAGTAATTTACCAGACTTACCGAAAGGTAGGAGGTTAGAGTATGATTATCAAAAAAATCGGTGCAATCCTTGCAGGTACTGCCTTGCTGAGTTCAGCATTGGCAGGTGCAGTTGCAGCCGCAGATCTACCGCCCAAGAGTTTCTTCATAAACGAGGATGGAACTCCGGCGGTACTGATAGTGGTCGGAGAGGAGTCTGCTGCCTCTGACGTGGTGGCAGCCTCTCTCGTGGCCGCAAAGATAGGAAC
>JBHIDS010000076.1:0-10621 GCA_046760205.1 Candidatus Methanofastidiosia archaeon | reverse complement strand
TATAAGTTCATCTTTGTTAATAGAAAAAAAAACCTCGTCTGCAAGCTCTGAAATTGAATCGATTATGTACTTTAAATTCTTGGCGTCCTCTACAAAGGCCTTGAACATGGTAATATTCTTATTTTTATCGTATTAAAGGTTTTGGTCTAACACCAGTTTTCGAGCACCCACTTCAGCTCTCTGCACTCTTTTGCTTTCTCCTTCAAATCCATTCCCTCACTTAGGGCCTCAAGAGCTTCTCTGAGACTCCTAGCTCCTGCTTCAGCCCCCATTTCATGAGAGAAAACACCTCCGCCAGCTAAAAAGAGTGTATCGTCTCCAAGGAGCTCGAAATTTCTTTTTAATTTCAAAGCATGAATTCCCCCAGAGGAAACTGGCAAAGCCTCTCTCAGATGACCCCAGGTTTTCCTTAATAGATTTGCAGACTCAACCACTTGAGAATTGCTCTCGTAGAGCTTTCCATCTACCGAACCTATGTGGATTTGGTCTCCTCCAGCCATTCTCGTAAGTTTTAAAAGTACTTTGACCGAGATTCCATGATCAGGAATTCTGGTAAAAGAGGCAAACATGTCTCTGTGAGCATGAATTGGTAACTTTACACTCTCTGAGAGCATTCTCAAAGCAGAGATTCCAGCTGTAACAAAGTTCAGCATTAGGCAGTTTGCCCCATTCTCCCTTGCAATCTCGGCATTTTTTACAATTCTATCTATCCTGTCTGTTATGTTTACCGCATACATGGTTTTCTCTCCCTTCTCCTCCTCTGCCCTGTCCAGTGCCTCCATTACCCTCGATACTCTCTCTTCTAAGGGATTGTACTTGGGAGATGCACCCAAGAGTTCATCGTCCTTCACAAAGTCACACCCCCCAACTGCTGCCTTAAAAGCCAACTCTGCATGTTCTTTGGGATTCAGCCCAATATCTGGTTTTATTATACAGCCCAGGAAAGGTCTATTTCCTATTTTCAAGAATTTCCTACATCCAGAGATTCCAAACCTAGGACCTTTAAAGAATTTCAAAAATTCTTTTGGAAATTCAAGATTTTCAAGTTTTATCCTATGAACCAAATCCACTTCAAAGAGATTTCCAGCCACCATGCTTAGAATCATTGGAAGGTTTGGTTCAATGTTGTGTGAGGGAAAGGCAAGCTTTATTAAACCTAAGTTCTCCTTTATCATCTTGGCTTTCAAAACCTTTGAAGAGAATTTTTCTTTGAGCTCTTTGGTCTCCATCAGAGGAGTTACCCAAGTTCCGGTGGACTGCTCCTCTGCAATTGCCTCTGCCACTTTTTTGAGATCATTAAAACCTCTCACAGAGTATTCAGCAATTATACACTCTTTTTCGTTCATTTCACGCCTCCAAGCTTTAAAAGATAATTTATCTTTGATATGCTCTCTGCAACTGTTACAAGCATATAAGCTTCCTCTAGAGAATCTTCAATTACAAATATTCCATGTTTTCTTGCAACAACTGCCTTTTTTTCTTTAAAACCACAAGAGATTTCCTCAGAAGAATTTCCAACAACAGGAATCTCTCTCAGATAGTGTCTTCCCTCAAAATCAAGGGCTTTAATTTCATCTTCGAAAAAAGAAAGTGCAATGCAAAAAGGAGGATGAGCATGTATGATAGCCTTTGCCTTGGTTTTGTAATAGATTGCTCTGTGAGTCTCAAGCTCTGAGGATGCTTCTTTCGCCTCAAAATCCCCAAGGGAAACCTTTAAAATATCCTGAGGCTTCAAATCCGAAAGCATGCTATGTGTGCGAGTGATGAATAACTTGTCTTTTAATCTAACACTCATGTTTCCACTATGAGATGTGTTCAAGCCTCTCATCTCAAGTAACCTTCCAAATTTCTGAAACGAGGTTAACTCCATTTTTCAAGCGCCTCTTGCAATTCCTTGTGATCTTGCGCATAATCTTTGATGGAAATTCCTTGAAGAATTGCATCAAGAGCCTGTCTTACAGCCCTTGCTCCTGCAATGGTGCCTGAGGGATGACCATGGATTCCACCTCCAAACTGCATCAAGATATCCTTTTTAAAAATCTTCACCAAATCTTGAATCTTTCCTGGATGCAACCCACCAGATGCAACGGAGAGCACAGGTTTTATCGAGTCCCAATCTTGAGCTAGGACTTTTTGAGATTCTGAAATTTTATCCAGGTTGAGCTGGTGGTGAATATTAAGCACCTCTTGAGCTTCTCCCTCCATCTTTCCAACAACAGCTCCAATGTGAAGCTGGTCAACACCTATCAACCTGAAGAGCTTTGCAAGAACAAGCATCGAGATTCCATGTTTTACATTTCTAGTGATGACACCATGCATCGCCCTGTGGGCATGGATGTATAACTTAAGGCCTGCATCTCTTAGGGTTTGAAGGGCAGAAAATCCACAGGTTAGAACATCCACCATGACGTACTCACCACCTTGTTCTTTAACAAACTCTGCCCTTGAAATCATCTCATTGGTTTCTGCAGAGATGTTTGGAAGGTAAGCCTTTCTCTCTCCAGTCTCCTCCTGGGCTTTATCCCTGGCTTTAAGAGTCTTTAAAACCCTATCCTCAAAGGGATTGAACCTCTGGTCTGTGAGATTCTCGTCGTCTTTTACTTGATCACAACCTCCAACAAATGCCTCGTACGCAACCCTTGCATGTTTTTCAGAGGATAACCCCAACTTGGGCTTCACAATGGTGCCTATTAAAGGTCTCTCAAGGTGAAAGAGCTCTCTCACTCCAGAAACTCCAAATTTTGGTCCCTTGAAGGATTTCAAGTACTGTCTTGGAAATGAAATATCAAGAAGTCTCAGGTTTAAAAGGAGCTTCATTCCAAAGATGTTTCCAGCAATTGAGGAAAGTAACTGAGGAATGCTTGAAGGTTCGAAGAGCTCAAGAGGATATGCAACCTTTATGAGATTTCCATCGATGTCAAAGACTCTAGCTTGAAGCCTTCTGAGCCTTATATCCTCCATGGTAGAAACTGGGGTCCAGGTTCCAACAGAGGATTCTAAGGCGATGTTCTCAAAGACCTTCTCTTCTGCAGGTTCTACAAAAAAGAGACAGATGAGGTCACCCTCAGGCTCATACTCTAAGTCTATCCATTTCATGTTTTATATTCTCTTAAGAGTTTAAAAGCATTACCGAAAGTCCAATGGTGTTTGAAACCATGGAAAAACTGATACAGAAGTAGATGTTTGAGTTTTTTTTATACTTCACTCATCCCCTATTCCTGCTCTAAAATGAATTTGAGAAAAAAGTTCAGTTTCCTTCTCTTTTTCAATTTGATTAGAAAACACAACAAAGGTATTTTTCCTCAACATCCAAGGAGAGCTTCAAAGCCTTTTCTCGTAGGCTCTTTGAGGGTGCCACAATCCCATCAAAACAAAGGGCAAACTCCTCCAACTCTCCTATTCTTGGTCTCATGCACCCTAGAATAACTTTTTTAAAATTCTCTCTTGAAAACTTCAAAACCTCGAGCACCTTTGAGACATCGAGAGGAACATCCTCCATTGCAGTTCCCTTTCTAGACTTAAAGATTATGAGAACAACCTTTTCAAAACCAAGCTCTTTTAAGATCATCAGAGCTTCAAACTCTTTTTGAACCTTTCCGAAGTTCAGACCAATGCATAGGTGTGGAACTACGTTAATATCAAGCCCTTTCAAAAGCTTTAAAGATTTTAGATAGTCCTCTTTTGTTCTGTTCAATCCAAAGACTTTAGAGATTATCTCATCGTCCCAAACAAAGTCAAAGGAAACACAATCTATCTTACTTTCTTTAATCTTTAAAACATCCTCTTTTTCAACAATGCCAGTGTGCACGTTCAACATCAGATTGGTTTTTTTCTTTACTTTTAAGATGCCATCGTAGGGAAGTGGAACCTTACCAAAAGAATCAAAGCCTCCAGAGATCAGACACCCTCTAGAACCCTCCTTCTCAAGTTTTGAACAAAATTCATAGAGCTTTGAGGGTTCAACTGCAATCATGTGCCCCAGAAACTTTCCCTCACAGTGCAGACAGTTGAGATTGCACCTATCACCTGTCACAGAGATGGTTGGGAATCTCTCAGAGGGATAGTAAAAGGTGATGCCCATGTGTGAAATCCCCCATATCTAATAAAAACCTTTCCAACCAAAAGGTTATATATCAAAAAGTCAATTTTTCACGATGGGTGGCTCAGATAACAAGGGTTTTGTGGACAAGGTGCTTGGAGACCTATTTCATCCAGGCGGGCTCAACCTCACCAGAGAACTGGCAGAGCTTGTGGGAATCACAGAGGAGGAAGAGGTTTTGGACATTGCATGCATGGAGGGGGACAGAGCCATTTTTCTGACAGAAGAATTTGGGTGCAAGGTGTACGGTGTTGACCTTTCCACTGAAAAGATCAAGGAAGCAACGAAGAAAGCTCGAAAGAAAAAGCTCTTAAAGAGGCTCTTCTTCAAGAATGCAGATGCCAACGATCTTACCTCTGCATTTCAGGACGAGATGTTTGACGTGGTTTTGTGTGAGCTTACAATTTGTCTCTTCCCAAATAGGCTAAGGGTTTTGAGGGAAGCTCATAGAGTTTTGAAAGAGAAGGGAAGGATAATCTTTTCTGGAGTTATCAACCGAAAGATTACACCTGAGATAAAGGAGAGGTTTTCTGAGATGACCTGTCTCTTTCAGGCACCTACTTTAAAGGAGTTCAAAAAACTCTTTGAGGATGCAGGCTTTAGGAATGTGGAGGTTTTGGACAGAACAGACATTGCAGATTTAGAGTACAAAAAGCTTAGAGAGAAGTGGAGAAAGCTGAGATTCTTCTCAAAGATATTTCTGAAAAACACCACCGTGGATTCAGAGAGCTTTTTGAGTCTCATAAGGGAGGGTGAGGAACTCATAAGGCAGAGGAAAGTGGGTTATGCCATCGTTTATGGAAAAAAGTGAACCGAAAACTTTATAAGTAAAATCTTAGACTTTATTTTATGAAAACCCAATGGGGGTATCTTTTTATTGGCTTCAAAGCCAGATGAAAGTGTTGAATTAGTTTTGACTATGAGGAGTTTTTCAGAATTTTATCTAAGTAATCTGAGGATTCCTTCAGAGGTGTTTAGGTGAGAGAAGTAGGAGAGTACAATCCCAACGATTTTGAGAAAGATTTGCTTGAGTTCTGGAGAGAAAATAAAACCTTTGAGAAAAGCGTTGAGAGGAGGAGAGGCTCTGAAAGGTTTGTCTTTTTAGAAGGACCTCCTACAGCCAATGGAAAACCTGGAGCCCATCACGTCATCGCCAGAACCACAAAAGACGTAATTTGTAGGTACAAAACCATGAAGGGCTTTCTAGTTGAGAGAAAGGGAGGTTGGGATACTCATGGGTTGCCAGTGGAACTTGAGATAGAAAAAGAGCTTGGACTAAACTCAAAGAAAGAGATAGAGGAATATGGAATTGCGAGGTTCAACGAAAAGTGTAGAGAGAGTGTATTTCGATATGAGAGAGAATGGAGAAAGATGACAGAGAGAATGGCTTTCTGGATAGACATGAAAAATCCATACATCACTTTAAAAAACGAGTACATAGAATCTGTTTGGTGGTCTCTAAAGGAGATATGGAAAAAGGGACTTCTCTACAAGGGACATCGAGTTGTACCATACTGTCCGAGATGTGGTACCCCTCTCTCCTCCCATGAAGTGGCTCAAGGCTATAAAGATGTCACAGAAACTTCGGTAATCGTTAAGTTCAAGCTGAAGGAAAGGGAGGGATACATACTGGCTTGGACCACCACTCCTTGGACTCTGCCAGGGAATGTGGCTCTGGCTGTTGGGGAAGACATCTCATACCTTAAAGTTCGAGAACTTGAGTCTGGAGAGGTCTATTATCTGGCAGAGGATTTAAAGTCTATCCTTGAAGGAGATTATGAGGTCTTAGAAAAACTCAAGGGAGAGGAGATTGCAGGTTGGGAGTATGAGCCCTTGTATCCTGTGATATCTTTAAAAGAGAAGAAAGCCTATTACGTTGCTATTGCAGATTTCGTTTCCACCGAAGAAGGAACAGGAGTTGTGCACACGGCTGTCATGTATGGTGAAGATGACTACAATCTTGGACTTGAGCTCGATCTACCACGCCATCATACTGTTGATGAAGAGGGAAAGTTTACATCAGACGTAAAACAGTGGGAGGGAAGGTTTGTAAAGGATGTGGAGAATGAGATAGTAGAAGATTTGAAAAAGAGAGGCTTGCTCTACAAGGCTTTCCCCTATACTCACACCTATCCCTTCTGCTGGAGGTGTGATACTCCCCTTTTATACTATGCAAGAGATTCCTGGTTCATAGGAATGAGAAAGGTTAGAAAGAATCTTTTGAAGAACAACGATGAGATAAACTGGTATCCCTCCCACTTGAAGTATGGAAGATTTGGAAACTTTTTGGAGGATGTGAGAGACTGGGCTCTATCAAGGGAGAGGTTTTGGGGAACTCCACTTCCAATATGGAGATGTAAGAGAAAACATCTCTTTTTTGTAGGTTCTCTCGAAGAACTTGAGAGTATGGTTCTGGAGATGCCAGAAAACCTGGATCTTCACAGACCTTTCATAGATGAGGTTTACCTCAAATGTCCTGAGTGTGGGAAAACCATGAGAAGGTTGAAAGAGGTTATAGATGTCTGGTACGACTCAGGCGCTGCTCCCTTTGCCCAGTGGCACTATCCCTTTGAAAATCAGAAGGTTTTCAGAGAGAACTTTCCAGCAGACTACATCTCTGAGGCTGTTGATCAGACAAGAGGCTGGTTCTACTCTTTGCTTGCAGAATCAACCCTGCTCTTTGACAAACCTGCCTACAAGAATATCCTATCCACTGGCATGATTTTGGGAGAGGATGGAGTTAGAATGAGTACCTCAAGAAGAACTGCAGTAGATCCCTGGGAGATCTTTCAAATATATGGTGCAGACTCCATGAGATTCTATCTTCTCACAACCAATGCTCCTTGGGATGATACCAGATTCTACAAGAAGGCAGTGGAAGAGACTCACAGAAGGTTCATGATGACTCTGTGGAACGTTTACTCCTTTTTCGTGACCTATGCTCTCATAGATGAGTATGAACCACAAGGTTTTCTAAATCCTGGCCTAAGATCGAGATTGGATAGATACATTCTCTCAAGATTGAACTCTCTGATAAGAAAGGTTGAAGAGAGTATGGACACCTACCAACTGCACAAGGCTTCAAGGGCGATAGATGAGTTTGTAAGAGAAGAGCTCTCAAACTGGTACGTCAGAAGATCTCGAAGAAGATTCTGGAAGTTTGAAAGGGATAGAGATAAAAAGGCAGCCTATGACACCTTATATGAAGTTTTGGTCACTCTCTCCAAGCTTCTTGCACCTCTCACACCCTTCATCGCTGAGGGAATCTACTTAAATCTTAGAGGAAATGAGAGTGTACACCTTCAAGACTTTCCAGAGTTTGATGAGGAGAAAATTGATTTGGACCTTGAGAAGAGCATGAGGACAGTTCTTGTAGCTTGCGAGGCTGGAAGGGCAGCTAAGGCTTTTGCAAAGATAAAGTTAAGGCAACCTGTCTCAAGAGTGCTGGTAGTATGCTCAAAAGAGAAGGCAGAGGCTTTGAAGGAGTTTCATGACTTGATCTTATCAGAACTCAATGCGAAGGAAATTCTCTTTAAAGAGAAAGCCCAAGACCTGATGGTTCACTCTCTGAAACCAAACTACAAATCTTTAGGACCCAAATTCAAGGATAGAGTTTCTGAGATTCTAAGAGAGCTTGAAAAGGTGAATCCTCGAGATGTTTTTAAAAAGCTTGAGGAGAGGGGAAGATTTTTCCTGAATAAAATCGAGCTCACAGGAGAGGACATTCAAGTCATTCAGGAGGTAAGAGAAGGCTTTTCCCTGGGAGAATCGAAGGGAATAAAGGTCTTCGTTGAAACTACCTTGACTCCAGAGCTTTTGGAGGAGGGTCTTGTGAGAGACATAGTTAGAAGGGTACAGAACATGAGAAAGGAGCTTGATTTGGACTACAAGACTGAAATCGAACTTTTCTATAATGGTGATTCTGAGGTGGTGAGTGCCATGAAGAACTACTCAGAGTACATAAAAAACGAAACCCTTGCAAGCTCATTGGAGAACAAGATAGAAAAAAAGGCTTACGAGAAAACCTGGAAGATTGGAGATAGGAAGGTTTACCTTGGGATAAAAGCAAGATGACTCTCTCCTATGAGGGTGGTTCTGCAAAACTTTAAACCTTTTAAAATATGATAAGTTAAAATCCAAAGATGCCATATTCAATCAACCGGCACCAACAAAACAGTTATAAACATAAATTGAATTAAACCTCTATGGAAATTCAAATCGTTTGGGGAAAGGGCGAGGGGATGAGTGAACTTAGCAGTTTTGACTTAGCAATGATAGATGCAGAAATTGGGGATTTCAACTTGGTAACATTAACCTCAATGATTCCCAAGGGAGCTTTGATCAGGAAAGTGGGAAAGTATAAAAATCTAAAAAAAAGAAAGGTGGGCGATATATTAAATGTTGTGATGGCTAAGAATGTTTCAAGAGGTCCAGCTTTCTTATCTGCTGGTCTTGGCTGGGCTCAGGCAGATGAAGGAGGAATTTTTCTTGAAATAGCTGGTGAGAAAAAAAAGGACGTTCAAAGAGAACTTGAGAGAGGACTTGAAGAAATGATGAATGCTAGAAACTGGGCTTGGAGAGATGAGATTGAATCAAAAATAGTTGAGACATATTCTAAGAATTTCGGTTGCGTTCTCGTGGTTGCAGTCTATGATGTTTGATGAACTGCACAACTGTACTTTCCACACTGTCAAGCGGGAAAAACTAAAGTTCAAAGAGCATAACCGAAAACTATATATATCGATAAGCTTTGTCCTTTGTAAAGACAGATATTCTATTTTGAGGTGAAGAAATGAAGTTGGTAGAAGAAGAAAAGGAAAAAATAGAGCTTTTTGACGAGAAGGCAATTCAAGCTTTTTTTGATGCCATAAGAACCCGAAGAAGTATCAGAGAATTCACGGGTGAGAGGATTCCTGATGAGGACCTCGAAAAGATTTTAGATGCAGCAAGATATGCTCCTTCCCCAGAGAACATGCAGATGTGGCGGTATGTTGTGATAAGAGATGACCAAGAGCTCAAGGATTTGATTGCAGACATTGCGGTAGATGCAGCATCAGAGGTTTTTGGTTCTGTTCCCTATGAGCTCACTCAGGCAAGACTCTGGTACCTTTCTGACAAGTACAGACCAGCCACCTTTGAGACCATGAGAGATGGGTCTCTCTTCGACTATCCAAAGTATGCCGATGTTGTGATAATAGGCTGTGGCTCAGAGACCTTTCATGATTCTCCCTTGGTTTATCCTCAGGAGTACTTTGGCTCCATTGTTGTGGGAATGGGAATTCTCCAAATGTGGATTGCAGCTCATGTCATGGGATATGGGGCAGGTTACCAGGCTTTCCCAATCATGGAACCCAGAAGGTGTGAGTTGATCTGTGATAGAATAGGAATTCCAAGAACATGGACTCCCCTTGCCACCCTAAGCATAGGAGTTCCAAAGGCAAAGAGAATGCTTGGACCTTCCAGGTTCTCTATTGAAAGCGTCTTTTACTCTGAGAGATGGGGAAAGGTTTTAAGAAGGTTGGCTTTTAAGGAGGAGTGAGTATGGAAATCGAGATTTCACATGAGATTGAGGAGAAGTTGAATGGAATTGCCAAAGATGCAAACCTGCCTTTGGAGAAGGCTTTAGAGTTCATTCTCTCAGAGTTTGTGAGAAATCCTGGAGGTAGGATATATGTTGGCACTTGGAAGAGTGGGGGGGATGGAAGAAGGATTGTAGTCCAGTGGCCCTTTCTAACAGGTTTCATCAAAATTCATGGGGACGAGATAAAAAAATTCGGAGGAGGTTGAATGGCAAAGTATAGAAAGGCTCCAAACTCTGAGTGGCTTGCATATCCAGTGCTTTCCTTAGAGGATGTGGAACAAGAATTCTTTGCACACTCCCGCTACCTTGCAAAGTCTCTCGTTGAGAACAGGAAGGGGAGGGTGCATGTTATCTTTGATAACGAATTCTATGAGCAATTCTTGGAGTGTGTGAGAGAAAGGTTTGGAGACATATCCTCAAAGAGTGTGAACAAGGCTGTTTTGGATGCCATAAGAGACTGGATGGAGGGATGAAATGAGTGCAGAGGATGTGAAGAAGTTTCTTTCGATGATAGTGATGAAGGCAAATGCCTCAGAGGATGCGAAAAAACAGATAGCAGAGTGGGTGAAACATTACCCAGGAAAGATAATTCAGATAGAAACTGATGGTGAGATCTATCACGTTGTGATAACAAAGAAAGGACTCAAGCTGAGAGAAGGGGAGTATCCAAGCCCAGACCTCATCTTCAGGGCACCATCTGAAGTTCTAATGTCCATATTCACAGGAAGAAAGACCATGAAGGATGCCATGAAGAATTGGGAGATGCTTGTGATTGGGGCAGCTCACGATGGAATTCCCATGGCAAAACTCATAACAACGGTACTTATGGGAATGTAGATTTTATTTTAATCTTCTTTTTTCAAGATCTTGTTGATTATAAAAGAGATGCTTTGGGACATAATTCATGTATTCCACACATCAACAGCTGATATTTCCTCAAG